>CALMNJ010000289.1 GCA_937868675.1 uncultured Bacteroidota bacterium
GCCCTTGCCCTTAGATACTTAGGTTTTAGAAATTTTAAATCAAAAAAAAGCCCCAACGAGAAATACGATAAGTGCGATTAGCAAAGGCCGTTTCAGCGGGCCGGGAACCCTGAACCCATATTTTGTTTTTATATTGTTCGCACCGGTATACGCGGGCCCTATTTTAAAACCCTCATCCCCTGGCTCCTCAATTGGAAGCACTTGTTTTACCGGCTCTTCCTGTGGTAACATAACCGAATAGCCGCTTGTTACCTGCACAGTATAAACATCAGGAGGCACCAGCTTCCACCAATCGGTTATCATTACTGTTCCTCCAATGGGATGTGGCTGCCCGAAATCCGGATTTACGGTGAACACAAGTGGAGCGCCCACGATAGTAATGGCAGGTGTTTGAGGCTTTACCATAAACTCCAAAGCAAACACGGCACTGGCTTTAACCGTATCGGCACGAAGCGGTAATTTAAAAATGGTGTCATTTACCTCCGGTGTCAATGAATCGCCATACGAAACTTTTAAATCAAACTCCGCTTCGCGAATGTCTTTTTCAAGAAGAATAAAACTAAAGCGCCCGCCCGAATCGGTTTTTGAACTATAAATACTGCTGTCGCGCTGAATGATGGTGAGCCCGGCATCAGCCAGCGCAAGTCCGGTTTCCTTATTCGTGAGTTTTCCTTCAAGCCTCAGCGGAAACCGCAGCAACCCGAACTTAAAAGGCGTTGACACGCTTGTGGAGTCAGGGTTTATTGCAGGGGTGGTTTGTGCATCAGTCCCCGTACCAAGCAGGCTCAGCAGCGATAAGGTTAGTGGCGCATAATTGCGTGTTTCAAATCGCGAAGTGTGGTATTCCAGCTGGTCGTTATTGAAACGCCCGCAAAACATGGATTCTTTTACCGTGTCCAGATTTGTTTTCGTGTAATCCTGCACTGCTTTTTGGCAGGCTTCGCAAAACTTTCCCTTTTCATGATCCTGCATACTGTTCCAGTCAATTTTACAGGGAAATATAAGTTTGGCTTTTTTCATCACGCGCATCAAAACAAGAAAGGTGTGGGCGCCTGCCGCAGATGCCGGGTGTAAAGCATAGCAGACCATCTGCGGCACCGGGCTGTCCTTAGTCGCTTTTTGCTTTTCGGTTTCTGAGGCACCCGAAGAGCCGAAAAGCAAAAGAGCTCCAACAGGCCACTCCATCCCTGGCGCATCGTTTCCGTATTAATAGTAAATAAAAAACCCACAGACCGTTTATGTTTCACACTCAGGCCTTGCACCTCAAATAAAGTGCCTCAAATGGGTTGCGATGGCCAAACCTTTAAACCACTTAGTGAATAAACCCTTACATTTAGGCGGGTAAAATATGCTCCGATGAAAATTTTAAGTGCTTCACAAATCCGCGAAGTGGATGCGTACACGATTCAACACGAGCCGGTAACATCCATTGACCTGATGGAGCGGGCCGCACGCGCCTGCTTTAAACGAATGCTGCGCCTTGTGGAACACGACACCTCGGTGTTTGTGTTTTGCGGAAAAGGGAATAACGGCGGCGATGGCCTGGCGCTGGCACGGATGCTAAGCGATTCAGGCTTTCACTGCATCACCATTCTGGTAAATCATACCCAAACATTCAGCAGCGACGCGCAGCAAAATTTTAATCGCCTTAAAGAAAAATATGCTGCGGGCATCATCGAAATAAATTCTTCAGCCGATTTTGCATCCATTCCCGTTATATCGGGTGCAGTGGCCGTTGACGCGCTGCTTGGTACAGGTATAAACAAACCCGTTGAAGGTCTGC
The DNA here is from genome assembly GCA_937868675.1 of uncultured Bacteroidota bacterium. Taxonomy (GTDB): domain Bacteria; phylum Bacteroidota; class Bacteroidia; order B-17B0; family Aurantibacillaceae; genus Aurantibacillus. The sequence goes on from CALMNJ010000289.1 coordinate 1,784, forward strand.
TGGGCGATGTGATTCGCTTTGTAAATGCAGGTTTCAGATATATTATTAGTATTGACATGCCAAGCGGCCTGTTTACCGACCAAAGCGCATCTCAAAACAAAAATATCGTAAGGGCTTCGCTCGTTCTTAGTTTTCAGTTTCCAAAACTAACTTTTTTGTTGCCTGAAAATAATGAGTTTGTAAAACACTTCGAGATCATCAACATCGGCCTGGATACAACGGCCATTGCGGCTCAAAAAACCAGCCAGTATTATACCACCGGCGACGCCATACGTCCGCTGTTAAAGCCCCGCAATAAATTTTCGCACAAGGGCACTTATGGTCATGCCTTACTTATGGCGGGCAGTAAAGGTAAAAGTGGCGCAGCCATTATCAGTGCAAAGGCTGCTATGCGAAGTGGTTGCGGACGCTTAACCGTATCATCCAATCCGGAAACCATCAGGGCCCTCTTAAGTCAATTGCCCGAAGCCATGAGCATGGAGTCGGATGCAGAACAAATTGAAGGGATTGATAAACCCGAAAATTACGACGCCATTGCCTTCGGACCCGGGGTCGGATTTCATGAGGACACGCAGCACACACTCAAAAAAATTCTCCAGTACTACAGTGGTAAACTCGTGATAGATGCCGATGGACTGACCATGTTATCGGAGAATAAAACCTGGCTTGGGTTTTTGCCTCCCGAAACGATACTTACACCGCACCCAAAAGAATTTGAACGCCTGTGCGGAAAACAAAACGACGGCTTTGAAAGACTGCATGCATTAAAACAATTCGCCATTAAAAACAATTGCATTGTGGTGCTTAAAGGCGCTCACACCGCAGTGGCGATGCCCGATGGCAATACGTTTTTTAACGCCAGCGGTAATGCCAGCCTGGCAAAAGCAGGCAGCGGTGATGCACTCACCGGAATTATTTTGGGCCTGCTTAGCCGTGGCTACACACCGCCGCAGGCAGCGCTCATTGGCGTTTACATGCATGGCCTGGCCGCCGATTTGTACACACAAAAACGAAGCGCCGAAAGCATGCTCATCAGCGATGTCATTGAGCTTCTGCCCAAGGCATTTAAACAACTCGAAGCCTGATGGCTGGTAAATAGCGATTTAGATTAAACCTTTAAATTTTTGAGTGGTCTTAGTAATAACAACTAAACAATCAACCCCATGAAAAAATCTCTACTCTTAGGGTGCATTATTACAACAACAATGTGCGCCCAAAATCCCGTGCACTTTCGTATTCACTCGCACAACGAAATTCAGGATATTCAAAAAGGAATAGACTACACAGTGGCAACAACCTACAACAATATTAAAACGGTGGTGTACCGCATCAGAGATACCGTTCAGAAATACCAGGCCAGGTGGAATATGCAGGTTGAATCAAATCTGGTGCGCGGCTGCCTGCTTAATGATAACGCCTACAGCTCGGCCACCGATATGCTTCAGTCTATGGATTCGCACTCGCTTATTGAAGTAGATCCCCACAACCATCTTAACCTCGCACCTGGCATGAACTATAACCCTTATAATTATGCCGATGTAGCTCATTTGCTCGACTCCTCCGGCCTTACACCTCCACGCACCAATGTAGGCGGGTATTTATATAAAAACACCGACTGGACTTACCCAACAACCGACGATTGGACACAATGGAAGAATGGCCTTAAGGGAAACACGTTTACATCTTACACCTGGACACCAACCACGTTGTGGGGAGGCGGAACGCCCGGACATGTGGCTGACTTTAATGCTTTTGGTGTGTGGCGTCCTGCCGGAACCAACAGCGTTACCTTTGGCAATAACGACCCCTCAGGGCTTATTAATATTGGCAACGGCTGCAAAAAATGGTCAATAGAAGACACCACTAATGTAACCGCACTCTATAACTATGTAAGTTCATACATTGAGTGGTGTTATGCACAGCCAACCGGCACCAACACATTTTATACGGCAAGCGCCACCATGAATTTCAGGGGCTTTTTGTCGGTGGCAATTGTTGACAGCGTTTCAAAATTCATCAGGAGCATGGACGGGCTCAAAAAACAAAATAAAATCATCTGGGAAAACCTCTCCGATACACGGGCAACCTGGCTGACGGTTCACTCAAACGCCAACGACTATTTTGTGGTGCAGTGCACAGGTATTGTTTTGGGGATTGATCAGGACAAGCTTAATAAAAAGGGATTTGGGTTTTATCCTAACCCGGCATCAGATGAAATTACCGTGCTTAATCAATCGGGCAAAAACGAAATAAAAATATACGATATGCCTGGAAACCTGCTGCTTTCTGAATCTTCAGAAAAAAACGAAACAACAGTTGATATTAAACGGCTTCCAAAGGGCGTTTACCTCATTGCGGTTGGATCGCAGTACGAAAGACTAATAAAAGAATAAACACAGCGAAATGGTTTGGCAAAACGGGGTTTTCGTTTCTTAATCCACCTGCATTTCAAAGTCAATTCCAAACACGTTTTGCAAATCATGTGTTACGATAGATCCGGTCAATTTACCCTGTTGCATTCACAATGCAGAAAAACGAGACGATCAATTTGAAAGAATGTCAAATAAAAAGCCGCTGAATTTTACAGCGGCTTTTATCACATTTGGTTTGTTTTATTTAACCAGGTAGTAAATGTTGGTGATCCATTTGCTTTCATCCTTCTCCTGCCCGCGGTCTGTAACATATTCTTCCAGCACAACACGCATCTCTTTGCCGTTCTTTTCAATATGCGCCATCAGGGCATCATGCGCTGCTTTCATTCCTTTGTCGGGCCCTGCATACATTATCCAGTAAGCTTTGCCTGCGGGCAGTGTAAAATTTTCGTAGCCCTTAAGTTTGTTATCTTTTTTTACTTCGCAAACAGCAGCAACATCCGTTTCTTTTTCACTCCAGTTATAGTATATAGCACTTGGTGGTGATTTTGGTTCTATTTTTGCAACACCCATATCAGTCATGAGTTTTGAATAATTGTTGCCGAAAAATTCACCCAGCTTTTCCATATTATTTTCAAGCGATACAATTTCGCGCTTGCCAACATAATACCTTTCACCAAGATCAACCTCAACAATTTGGAACACAGGCGCCATTGGCATACTTTCAATTTGGGTTTTCATTTTGCTGAGTCCCTTTTCAAAAATCCCGCCCATCATTTTTTCCATGCTCACAAACAGCATTACCGGACGGAAAAAGAAAGGGGTTTCGCCTTTAAACACCCAACTTACAACGGTTGAATCACCCGCCGGTTTTGTAATCAGGTACACATTGGCCTCGCCCCGACCTTCGAATGTCAGTTTTTGAGCAATGGTATCCTTGCTTATTGAAATAATTTCCATTTTTCCCGAACCCACATCTTTATTTCCGGTCCAGGCAGTGCTGTGGCCAATTTTTCCGGCCTCGCCTGTATAGGTATGTGTCATCGCAGGGTCAAGGTCCACCCAGGGATTCCATTTTTCGTCAAAAAACTTAAGGTCGGCAAGCAAGGGCATTACGGTTTCTGTATTCCGTGCAATGGTGATGTCTTTTTGAAGACCTGACTCTTTAGGACCAATCAGCGCGAGAATGAGGTATATTACCACAAGCGCCAACAAAACATATAATACTTTTTTCATGGTTATTATTTTTGCTTGGCTAAAAGTAAGAGAATTTTTCAACTTTCCCCTTTACCTTCCTCCCCCTTTTCACGGTATATGTAGTGTATGGTGATATTTTGCCCGGTATCCGCTTCGTTTGTGGAACCCGGGTTCTGGTGTTCATCGTCATCATCCGTTTCTTTTTCCCAATCGTATATTTTACGTTTGGGCCCCTCGCTTCTATAATTAAACGCAACCAAAATACCCGCCAGCGAGCCAAACAAATGCCCTTCCCAGCTTACCTGAGGTTGAAACGGGAACACGCCCCAAACAATGCTGCCATACAAAAACAACACCAGTGCCGATACCACCATTAGTTGCAGATGCCTCCTGAACACACCGCTAAAAAACAAAAAAGCAGCCAGTCCGTATATCAGAGTGCTTGCCCCAATATGGTAGCTTGGGTTCCCGGCACCGTTGCGCCCGCCAATCCACAGCCAAAGGCCGCTAATCAGCCATATCCATAAAAAAGCCGCATGAGCTATTTTTTTGTAGAAGTAAAAAAGCATCATGCCCAATACAATAAGCGGCAAGCTGTTGGATGCCAGATGTTCAATATCGGCATGTATAAACACCGAGGTAATTACGCCGCGAAGCCCGGTTGCGGTGCGGGGCAAAACACCCCACTCCACAAACCTCGAACCAAAATGTTTCTGCATCCAGTACACCAGCCACAACACCATCACAAACAGCAGCGGATAAAAAATGCTCTGATAAATTTGTTTTCCCAGATAGTTCTTCACTTTTTAAAGTTCCGAAAAATCGTTTGCTTTTTTTTCGCCCCCTGCCCGTATTCCTTAATTATCTTAACTGCTAATCAGCCACTTAACATATTTTAAGGGAAGCCCTCTGCGACCTTTTCAACATATCCCCATACATAATTAAGATAAAACAAAAGTCATGAAAAAATTATTCCTGTTAGTGTTCCTGCACCTCGCCGGAACTTCCTTGTGGAGCCAGATACGCTTCGACGTTTCAAAAATGAAAAAAACCGAAGTACCAAAACTCCTCACCGATAAAAAACCCGAGACCCAATACCTCGAAATGACCTACGGCGGCTTTTCGTTTCTGAACAACTTTAACACGAAAGAAATTGAAGGCCGCATCATTAAAAAAATCCAGTATGTGTACACCGATTATCCGAAAGATTTTGATTACACCGAGCTCAACTTCCAGCGCTTCGCAGCCCTCTATGTACTCATGCCTTCGGTGTTCAACAAACCCTGGATTGAGTGGGAAATTGTAAAACAAACAAAATGCCAGAGTAGCTACGAGGCCAGTAAAATGTTTCATGGTTTTGTTATCACCTTCAAACAAGGTCCGGCGCCAAATACACTCATCAATTTTACGCCCGATGTGTTAACCAAACTCGATGCCATTCACTCCTCGGTTGACTTAGCTCCTGTTAAATCCGACGACGACCTAAGCAATTTTTTGTGCTCCAAAGAAATGAAAATAAGCGATGTGAAATACACCAACAAAGCCTCGGGCATCCGCATGTTCACACAAACCGAACCCGGCGAATTCTCAATCGTAAAAGGCCTCATGCTCACCACCGGCTCGGCCGAGGGCGCCAAAGGACCCAACAATTCTCCATCCACCAGTTTTGCCAACAATGTGGTTCCCTCGCAGGATAAGCAACTTCTTGGTTCCCTGCAAAACACCGGCACTTCGGTTTTATTGCCAAATTACCTTACATCCACCGGCTCCCTTGCCAGCGCCGCCTATCTCTTCGATCAGTCCACCGTCGAATTCGATATCCGCATCAACGCCGATTCGCTCGTATTTAAATATGCCTTTGCCTCCGAAGAGTATCCCGAATACCTGGAGTTTAACGATGCCTTCGGACTTTTTATCACCGGCCCTGGGCTCAACGATAATCCCAAAGAATCAACGCTCAACCTGGCCACGCTCCCCGATGGTAAAACACCCATCTCGGTATCCTCCATCAACCACCTCAAGAATCAGGAGTATTATACACCCAACGATTTTAAAACCAATCCAAAAATTTTTAAAACCTGGCAATACGATGGCTTTACAAAAGTAATGACCGCCAAAGTCAAAATAAAACCCATGCAAACCTATCACCTCAAATTTACCATTGCCGATTATGGCGACCCCTTTTACGACTCCGCTATTTTTATTGATGCCTTTGCTACCAGCGCAAAAAGCCGCCCGCTTTAAGCCCGAACCAACAACAAGGCAGAGTGTTTTCATGGCACTCTGCTTTTATTACGTTCAGTTTAGTTTCTTTCAATCATGTTGGCGCCGTATCGGGTTTTTGGCTTTAGCCGGCTGGCTCAACGCAAATGCCGCGCCTGCGCACAGGGCCGCACAAAAGGGTGCGGGGTCTGCCGGCAAAAGCCCGCAGCCTCCGCCCCTTTGCGGCATTAGCGTTCAGCGGCGCCGGGCTGCCGCCTCAACCCCGGGCGCAGCGTTCCGCTTTTAATACCGTAATTTTCGGTTCACGTTTAATTATGTATCAAAAATAAACCGCAAAGGCATTTTGTTGTATAAAAGAAACGCAGTGTTTATCTTAAACTCAGAATTTATGATCAAAAACCTGCTTATCATTACCGTTTTTTGCAGCATGCTGGTTTCATGCAGCAACGACGAAAATAAATTACCTCCGCAAAAAAAAGATACACCTGCGGCAACACTACTTGATACACTCATAATTAATAACGTTGTGTACAAACTGGATTCCATCAGCGAAACGGAATTTAATTCGGCACCTGTTCCTGTAACATTCGAAGAAACCGACAACGAATGGATTGATGATAGTGCACATGTGCAAAGGCTCGATTCATTAACCCTTCGTTTCCATCTTGGTAATGGAGGCGACTCACTGTTTGTAAGCGATTCGGCGGCAATTGACGATACGTATAAAAGCTTTCGCTACATGGGTTCGTATGCCAACATACCCTATTGGCTTGTTGGTGTAAGTTATTGGGAGGGAGGCGGAATTTTTTTACTGAATAAAAACGACGGGCATAAAATTTATGTTTTCGGACCGCCCATGTTCTCGCCCGACAAAAAGTATTTTATCAGCTACTCGTTAGATATGTATGCAGGCTATATTAATAACGGTATTGAGCTTTACGAATTTAAAGAAGGAAAAGTACTCGAAAAATGGTCAAAGTTAGTGAACGATTGGGGCCCCGATGATGTACGCTGGAAAAACGACAGTGTTATCTATATCAAACAATTCAGAATCGGTGAGGGTACAAATGGTAATCAGGAATATTACACCTACCGCAGCATGAAAATACGCTGAACAAAAAAACTACTCTTTTACCTTAATCGGCAGCATCACCCGTGTGAGCCATTTTTCCGGATCGTTTTCTTTCGTTGGGTCGGTTATGTAAAACTCGCGCATGGCGCCTGCCGCAGCAATATTTTTGTCGAGCAGTATTTTTTTAATGCTGTCGTAGGCCACATGCAGGTTCTGGTAAGGGCCGTAGTGGTTGTACACAATCATATCGCCCTCGTCCATCATCACAATTTTTCCGCGCTTTGGCTTCACCTTAGGCAAAGCTTTTAGCGGACAAAAACATTCAAACCTGAAGTTGCTGGTGTC
>CALMNJ010000290.1 GCA_937868675.1 uncultured Bacteroidota bacterium
TGGATCATTTCCTGTTCTCGCTTGCTGCAATTAATCATCGCGGCCCTGATGGTGAAGGAGTGATGCAGTTCAGTACCAAGGCAACAACTCACAGTTTGATTGTGACACCTGCCACGCCCAGGGAAATAGCCTATAGCAGCGAAAAAACAGAAGTTCCGGCGCCCGACCTGGTAATGGGCCACCGACGCCTGGGGATAATTGACACCTCTGTAAATGGCCATCAACCCATGCGCTGGCAACACTTTACAATCATTTTTAACGGGGAGATATATAACTACATCGAAATACGCGAGGAACTTAAAAAGAACAATATTGTATTTCATACCCAAAGTGATACTGAAGTTTTGATCGCCGCTTATGCTACATGGGGTGAGCATTGTTTGAAAAAGCTCAATGGTATGTTTTCGATTGTTATATATGATGAAAGAAAAAAACAACTCTTTGTGGCAAATGATCGTTTCGGTGTTAAACCATTATATTATTATCAAACCGGTGAAGAACTTTGTTTTGTTTCCGAAACAAAGCAGATGTACAATTACCGAAAAAAACTAACACTTAATCAAAATGTTATTAAGGGGTTTTTGGACACCGCGCATATTGATACGGATGAACAAACCATGTTTAACGAGATAAAAAGAGTTCCGAAATCTCATTTCGCCTATATTTCACTCAACGATTACCGCGCGGATATAACGTTTATTCCGTATTATGAAATTGGAACACTTGCCAAAGGTACGCCAGAAGGCCCTGAAGCCTTTAGCACATATTTTAACGATGCCATAAAAATACGACTTCGCAGCGATGTGCCTCTTGGTTTTGCCTCCTCGGGCGGTTTGGATTCCACTGCCATCCTTTATCGTGCCAATAAAATTTTGCGCGAAGCAGGCGCACAAAACAAGCTCAATACATTCTCTGCAATTTTTCCGGGAATGGACGGCGATGAATCACAATTCATAAAGTTTGTGGAAAAGGACATGCAGGTTGATTCCAGCTACTGTAATCCTATGGAGGAGTTCAATATCATGGATTTTGAAAGGCATATTTTTCATCAGGACATGCCCGTATATTCAACTTCTAATTATGCCGAGTGGTGTGTTGCAAGAATGACAAGTAATGCGGGCATTAAAGTAATGTTGATTGGGCAGGGGGGAGATGAAATCCTGGCCGGATACCACCATCATTTTTATCGTTACTGCAGGCAACTTATTTTACAGGGTAAAATTCTGAAATATGTTTCGCTTGCACGGCAATATGCCGAACTGAAAGGATGGCCCATGAACGACCTGCACCGAAAAATAATAAATGAAGTTAAACTAAGTATACGCTTTAAAACGGGACTGATCAATATTTCTAACCCGGTTGCAAAACGGTGGAACGAGCTGGATAAATTGGTGGATTTGTTAAAATACGACCTTATGGTTACGATGCTTCCATCCTATCTGCGTTCTGATGATCGGGATGGAATGGCCTTTAGTCTCGAAACGAGGCACCCTTTTCTGGATTACCGTCTGGTTGACTTCTGTTTTAATTTGCCGGATGATGTAAAAATCAGGGATGGCTGGCAGAAATGGATACTCAGAAAAAACATGGCTGAGGTGCCGGATACTATTCGATACAGGAAAGATAAAAAGGGATACACCACACCAGAAAAACTTTGGATCAATAACAACAAAAAACATTTTGAGGAATACCTGCGATACCTGCCTGACCAGATGAAACCAGAAAGTAATAAGCCGGTACCTTTCTCGCATTACGCACTGGGGGTATGGTTAAAAGTAAACAAGGTTAAATACTGAGAGGTGGAGCTGAATAGTAAAATATATGTTGCAGGCCACACAGGAATGGTGGGATCAGCCCTGTGCAGAAGGCTAAAATACCTGGGCTATACAAACCTACTAGTGGCAAACAGATCCCAGGTGGACTTGATGAATCCACAGGATGTAAAATTTTATTTTGAGAGAGAAAGGCCCGAATTCGTTTTTTTTGCTGCTGCGAAAGTGGGCGGCATTCAGGCAAATATGCAACAACCGTTTGAGTTTTTGTACAATAACCTCACCATCCAAAACAATGTCATTAATCAGGCTTATCAATCAGGCGTGAAAAAATTCTGTTTTATTGGCAGTTCATGCATTTATCCCAGGCAGTGTCCTCAACCAATAAAAGAAGAATACTTTATGACCGGGCCGCTGGAACCAACCAATGAAGGATATGCATTGGCTAAAATTGCTGGAATCAGGCTTGTGCAGGCATTAAACAAACAACATGGCTTTAACGCGATATGCCCGATGCCTTGTAATTTATACGGACCCAATGACAGCTTCGATTTGCAGCATTCTCATGTGCTTTCGGCCCTTGTAAGAAAATTTGTAGATGCAGTTGAGGAAGGGCGGAGCGAAGTGCAGATATGGGGAACCGGAATTGCGCGCCGGGAGTTTTTGCATGTGGATGATCTTGCCGAAGCGCTGGTATTCCTTATGAATACGCACAATAACCCTGAAATTATTAATATAGGCTGTGGTTACGATGTTTCTATAAATGAGCTGGCAGGAATAATTCAGGAGTGTACCGGTTTTAATGGGCGGTTAACCTTCGATAGAACAAAGCCGGATGGGATGCTGAGAAAATGTTTGGACGTATCTCGCATGAAAGCGCTTGGATACATTCCGATGATTCGTCTTGAGCGGGGCATTAAAGAAATGATAAACGATTCTAAAAAACTAAAAAGTAATACCGCATGCTACCTTTA
>CALMNJ010000291.1 GCA_937868675.1 uncultured Bacteroidota bacterium
CTCGGCCGGAACAATTGAATTTAAAGGCTGCCCCGACAGGGACGGAGACAAAATTATTGATCGTCACGATCTTTGTCCGGATGTGGCCGGACTGGCTGAATTTAAAGGCTGCCCGGATAAAGACGGAGATGGAATTCAGGATAAAGAAGACCGTTGTCCGGATGTGTTTGGAATTAAAAAACTGAAAGGTTGCCCCGATAAAGATGCGGATGACGTGGCCGATATTGACGATGCCTGCCCGACCATTGCCGGACCGAAAGAGCACAAAGGCTGCCCCGATAAAGATGGAGACACGGTGCTGGATAAGGACGACGATTGCCCCAGCGTGGCAGGTCCTTTAGAAAATAAAGGTTGCCCATGGCCCGACACCGATGGTGATGGTATTATTGATCGCGAGGACTCATGTGTAACCACTCCGGGCGAAGTAAAATTTAAAGGCTGTCCACCCCCTATGAAAGCGGCCGAGAAAAAAATTATTGAACGGGCCTTTGCAAGTCTTGAGTTTGCAACCGGAAAAGATGTCATCAAACCAAAGTCACTGCCATCGCTCAATGAACTGGCCAAACTCCTTATAAAACATCAGGATGAGTGGACACTTAAACTTTCGGGACACACCGATAATCAGGGAACTCCCGAAGGTAATTTGTTGCTTTCCGAAAAACGGGTTAATGCTGTAAAAAATTACCTCGTGAAAAAAGGCGCTCTTGAAGATCGCATCCTAACCGAATGGTTCGGACAATCGGTGCCTGTTGCCGACAACGCCACGGCAGCCGGACGCCAGAAAAACCGCAGGGTTGAAATGCGGATTATGTATAAGGAATAGCGCAGTGGGAAACCATTTTCCATGAACAGCTGACCAATGCTTTTTACTCTCCGAAAAGACCACCCTGGTTTTTACTCCAGATACTTTTGCCCAGATGTTTAAATGCTTTTTCAGTAGCTTCGCGGCCCCGCGGGGTGCGCAACAGGTATCCTTCCTGCACAAGAAAGGGTTCATATACCTCTTCGATAGTGCCCGCCTCCTCTCCCACCGCTGTGCTTATAGTATTTATGCCAACCGGGCCACCTTTAAATTTTTCGATAATGCAGGTCAGGATACGATGATCCATTTCATCAAGCCCGTTCTGGTCAACATTAAGGGCCTTCAGGCCATAAGAAGCTATTTCGAGGTCAATACGGCCATTCCCCTTTATTTGTGCAAAATCACGCACACGGCGTAGCAGCGCATTGGCAATGCGTGGGGTTCCGCGGCTCCGTCGGGCTATTTCATAAGCCGCATCGTCTTTAATTTCAACATTCAATATGCCGGCGCTACGCTGAACAATGTTTGTAAGCACCTTACTGTTGTAATAATTAAGCCGGCTGGTTATTCCGAAGCGGGCCCTGAGAGGTGCCGTAAGCAGTCCACTCCGGGTGGTGGCGCCAACAAGCGTAAAGGGATTTAGTTTTATTTGAACCGTGCGTGCATTCGGGCCACTGTCAATCATGATATCAATCTTGTAATCTTCCATGGCCGAATAAAGATATTCTTCCACTACCGGACTAAGGCGGTGTATTTCGTCTATAAACAATACATCGTATGGTTCAAGGTTTGTAAGCAAACCAGCAAGATCGCCAGGTTTATCAAGCACCGGACCACTGGTGACACGAAGATTTACGCCAAGATCGTTGGTAATAATATGTGCCAGTGTTGTTTTGCCTAATCCGGGAGGGCCATGCAACAAAACATGGTCAAGTGCTTCCTGACGCTGTTTGGCCGCTGCCACAAACACCCGCAGGTTATCCACCACATTTTCCTGCCCGCTGAAGTCATCAAACGCAACAGGGCGCAAGGCGCGTTCTATTTCCTTATCTCCGGGTGTAAGGTTGTCTTCGCCGGCATCAAGATTGGTGTTCATGCTTTAAAATTACTGGTTTGTTTTCTTGTTACTTGCTACAATTTATAGAAACTGGTACAAACTTATGAGTTGACTGTGTATTAACGGTGCTTAATAAAGAAGAAGGCAGTTTCACTCATTTCAGGGAAAAAATAGTTGCGGAATCAATCTTCAAACAATTAAATTTAAGCTACGTTTTAGTTTGAAATATTGAGTTGGTGCATTCTTTTACTGACATCAAGTTATTTTTAGAATAAAAATTAAAGTTTTGGCTAGTGAGGGCTGATTAATTATTCCCATTCAGAACCTTACATGCCTTTGGGTCGGTGAAACAATGTGTCATTACTGTAACATAACCCGGCGGTTGTTTCTTAAACCGGAAATATCCGCCGGGAATGTTCAGAAACAATTCTGTTTATTTCTTGGTCCGTAATGAAAAAACTCTTCTTCCTGCTGGTACTCCTCCTCTGCAATTATTATGTTAATGCCCAGGGAAATCTTCCTACTTCCGACTCTGTTGTAAAATACCTCAAGGGGTCGTGGAGATTACACAAGTATTCGGGTGGAATTGCCGGTACCACCAGCACCTCTTCGAGCCCTGGTTGGGTTAATGCTTATGTAATCTTCAACACCATTGCCGGGGCAACTGACAGTATTACCTATTCATATTATTCAGGTGGAACCCTCAGCAACAGCGGAAGTTCAAAAATAATACAATTCGCAGGTGTTAATCCGGTATGGTATTTCGGGTTCAATAAACTACCGGCCTCTTCTCTTAAATTTTACGTTTACATTTTCGATGCAAAAAAAGACTCACTCCGGGTTTCCGACTATATGATATCGGACGGTTACATTTACAGTTACGTACGTGATAACACACTGGGTATAACAAAAAACGAACTAAAATCAGGCATTTGCATTTATCCCAACCCTGTAGAAAACCAGATTTCACTCAATGGTATTGAGAGCCTTGCGGAGATTGATGCCATATTTGATATGTCCGGAAATATATTTGAACCAGTTTTAAAAGAACCTGGCGCCCTCGATGTTTCGCACCTTAACCCCGGAATCTACTTTATTAAGCGCCGTAATTCAAACAGAGTTGAATTTATCAGGTTTCTGAAACAGTAATTGAAAACTGAGTTTTACTGTTTAAACCATTTCATTTAAGGTTAGTTTCTCAATTATTTCAGGCTGCTTCCTTATTGTTACACGTATCCTAATGTTTACGGTTTCTGATCCTTTAACTGTAACTTTTTTCGGCTAAATCTGAATAACCTGAGCGTTTAAAACAAAAGACTATGGAATCGGTATAGATATGGAAAAGAACAGTATCCTGTTTATAAAAAGAGTCAAACAAAACTGATAATCAAGTATTTGACCTAACAATTAGATTTTATTATACCCGGAAAAAAGGGTAATTTTGTTGCTTAATTTTTAAGTTTTAATGAAGGATATTTTTGATAAAATCAGGGCCAATTTAGGCCCCATTGGCGAGCACGCCAAAGAATCACATGGTTATTTTACATTCCCCAAACTAGAGGGTGATATTAATCCGCATATGGACTTCAGGGGCAGAAAACGCCTTAACTGGAGTTTGAACAACTATCTTGGCCTGGCGAATCACCCCGAAGTTCGTAATGCCGATGCCGATGCCGCAGCCCGGTTTGGACTTGCCCTGCCAATGGGTGCCCGCATGATGAGCGGCAACAGCGATCAACACGAACAACTGGAACGTGAACTTTCGGACTATGTTAAAAAAGAAGACACCATACTCTGCAACTTCGGCTACCAGGCCATGGTTAGCGCTATTGACGCCATTGTTGACCGCCATGATGTTATTGTTTACGATGCCGAAAGCCATGCCTGTATATTGGATGGCGTGCGCCTGCACATGGGGAAACGTTATGTTTACAAGCACAACGATATTTCGGATTGTGAAAAACAACTGGAAAGAGCCACCAAATTGGCTGAGCAAACAGGCGGCGGAATACTCGTTATTACCGAAGGCGTGTTTGGTATGCGCGGCGATCAGGGGAAACTCAAAGAAATCGTGGCCCTGAAAAAGAAATTCAACTTCAGGCTTTTTGTTGACGACGCACATGGTATAGGCACCATGGGGCCCAACGGTGGCGGAACCGGAGAAGAACAGGGTTGCCAGGACGGCGTTGACATTTACTTCGGAACCTTTGCTAAATCATTTGCGCTGATAGGAGGATTTATCAGCTCAACAAAAGAAATTATCACCTTCCTGCGTTACAACATGCGCTCGCAGATTTTTGCCAAAAGCCTGCCAATGCCCCTGGTTGTTGGCGCCCTCAAGCGGCTTGAGTTAATGCGTAAACACCCCGAATACCGGGAAAAACTTTGGACGATTGCCCATAATCTGCAAAAAGGGCTGGTGGATGCCGGTTTCGACATTGGCGTGACTAATACCATGGTAACGCCGGTTTACATGCGCGGCTCCATTCCCGAAGCCACCAATATGGTGATTGACCTGCGTGAAAATTTCAACATTTTCTGTTCAATGGTTGTTTATCCGGT
>CALMNJ010000292.1 GCA_937868675.1 uncultured Bacteroidota bacterium
CAATCAGATTGAAGGGTATGATTCTATTTTTGCCATTGGTGATATTGCCTGTATGAAAACAGACAGGTACCCAAACGGCCACCCGCAGGTGGCAACCGTAGCCAACGAACAGGCCGATTTGCTGGCGAAAAATATAACAGCACTCCTTTCCGGCAAACCAATGAAACAATACGAATACAGTAATAAAGGGAGTATGGCAACCGTTGGCCGGCACCTTGCTGTTGTTGATTTGCCGGGATTTAAATTTCAGGGCTTTTTCGCCTGGCTGTTCTGGATGTTCCTGCACCTGATGCTGATACTTGGCATAAAAAACAAACTCCTCATCTTTGTGAACTGGATGTGGAAGTATCTTACTTTCGATCAGTCGCTACGACTTATTATTAAACCATTTGATAAAAAATAAACATATGCCGGACAAAAATTTAGTTTCCTGGATAGAGGTAAAAGCTGATTCCGATTTTTCAATACACAACATTCCGTTTGGTATTTATAGCCAGGATGATGTTGCACACCGGGCCTGTACCGCCATTGGCGAAAATATTGTGGACCTTTATGAACTGGCCGCGGCAGGATTACTCAACGTTGATAAAGTACATTTTGAAAAACGCACACTAAACGATTTTATGGCCTTGGGCAAAGCAACTACCAATGCTGTCCGCCTGCGCCTTATGGCACTTCTGAGCCAGAACAACACCGAACTGAGTAATAATAAATCGCTGTGCGACACAGTAATAAAAAAACAAAGCGCCGTTAAAATGCTTTTGCCTGTCCATGTTGGCGATTATACCGACTTTTACAGCAGCATTGACCATGCCACCAACATTGGCACCATGATCCGCGACCCGAAAAATGCACTCATGCCAAACTGGAAACACCTGCCGGTTGGTTATCACGGGCGCGCCAGCAGTATTTGTGTAAGCGGGCACAGCTTTCACCGTCCCAAAGGACAACAAAAGCCCCCCGATTCGGAGCTGCCCGTTTATGGCCCGTCAAAAGCGCTCGACATAGAACTCGAAACTGCTTTTGTAATTGGCAAGGCCACTCAGATGGGACAAAGCATCAGCACTTCGAATGCCGATGATTACATTTTTGGGATGCTCCTTTTCAACGACTGGAGCGCCCGCGACATCCAGACCTGGGAATACGTGCCGCTTGGGCCTTTTCTTGCCAAAAATTTTGCCAGTACGGTATCACCCTGGATAGTGACCCTTGAAGCTCTGGAGCCCTTCAGAACAAAGGGCTATGAACAGGAGCCCAAAGTGCTCCCTTATCTGGAATACAGCGGCGATAAAAACCTTGACATAAAACTCGATGTTTTCCTGAAGCCAGAAGGCGGCCAGGAAAACAAAATTTGCTCATCCAACTACAAGTATATGTACTGGACCATGGAGCAGCAACTGGCGCATCATACAGTGAATGGCTGCAACATCAATGTGGGCGATATGATGGCCAGTGGCACCATCAGCGGTCCCGATCCGGGCGAGTACGGTAGCATGATGGAACTAACCTGGCGCGGTACCAAACCAATTAAACTAAACGACGGCAGCGAGCGCAACTATGTGAATGATAACGACACCATCATCATCAGGGGCTACTGCGAAAAGAACGGTGTAAGGGTGGGATTTGGTGAATGCATGGCAAAGGTGCTACCGGCAACTTAATAAAAAAGCCGGCTGTTTCTTCCGGCTTTTTTATTAGTGCTTTACTTTACTCTTAAACACTTTTTCAAATTTTTCAACTTTGGGTTGTATCACAAACCGGCAATAGCCCTGACTGCCGTTAAGATTGTAATAATTCTGGTGATAATCCTCTGCCGGATAAAACACAGCGAAGGGTTTTATTTCGGTAACAACCGGTTCGGGATACACCTTTGCGTCGTTCAGTTCCTTTTTATATTTTTCAGCAATCAGCTTTTGTTCCTCATTGTGATAGAAAACCGCCGAACGGTACTGCGTACCAAAATCGTTGCCCTGCCGGTTAAGTGTGGTAGGATCGTGTGTTTTCCAGAAAACCTCCAGCACTTCGTCAAAACTTACCTTGCTTTTGTCGTACACAATCTGGCATACTTCGGCATGGCCGGTTTCGCCGCCACATACCTCTTTGTAAGATGGGTTTTTAACACTGCCGCCACTATAACCGCTTTTTACACTGAGCACCCCGTTAAGCCTTTGAAACACGGCCTCCACGCACCAAAAGCATCCGGCGCCAAGAGTTACTGTATCTATATTTCCCGCAGCCGTGGCGGGCTTTTTTATTTCGGCTTCTTTGTTTTCGCTGCTCATTTTACCTGAAGGGGGATTGGTTTTATTTTGGCCGCAGGCACCTATAAATAAAATAGCTGCCACCGTGCTGGCCAGTGATTTAATTGTGTTGCTTAATTCCATGATTATTGTGTTGGTTAATAAATAAGACGCAGGAATACATCATCCTTACGCCATTTAGCTTTCCTTCACAATTGTTTAGTTGCTTCCTGGCGGACGAAGAGGTTGTTCATCCTTTTTCTCGCCCTCTTTCTGAATCTGAATAAGTTTGTTTCGCATCAGCGCCCGTTTTTTCTTCGGTTTTTGACCTTTTTCGCGCCCAACAAAATCGAAAAACTTCTTAAGTTTATCGTTTTTGGTTACTCTTAAATATCCATCCAGATCCCACTCTTCGGTTACAAAATTAATTTCCACTGTTTGGTTGGCATCATCCGTTTCGGCAGCGTGGCACACCAGCATCCGCACCTGGGTGTCAGTTGAGTCTGTATAAACAGTATCGGTGTCTACACGATACCTTATCCAACTAAAACCATACTTGTCGTGAATGTAAT
>CALMNJ010000293.1 GCA_937868675.1 uncultured Bacteroidota bacterium
GTTTCTTTAATTTGAGTGCTTTATTGTCTTATTAGTATTTGGGCGCCCCCTTCGGGCCGGGCTTTTCGCTACAATCTTTTTTGTCCCGCAAAAAAGCGGGAACAAAAAAGGATTTTCGCTACAATCCCTGGCGCAAGCATTCGGTTGCCGGCAGCGCATCTCTCACGCAAAATCCGTTTCTTCTCACACACCATCTGCCTCAAAGCTCCACCGGAGCTTTGCCCTCCCTCACGCATCGGCATGACAAAAAGAACCAAGCCCTTCATGTAACTGGCGCGGTATCTCGCCATCCGCGCCCTGAGGCACTCGAAGGGTGCGGTGGCTTCGGGAATCTCAGCCACCGGTCGGGAGCCTCAGCCCTCTCTACTCAATCGCTTTTAGCTTTTTCATTTCCTCAATGGTTACGCTGGGCGGCATTTCACCATTCTTGATTTTTTTCACAACAAGTTTAGCAACAGCTTCGGCGCTTTCTTTTTTCTTAAAGCCTTCGTTACCGGGCATACCGGGCACTGTGGGCTGATGTATCATTAGTTTGTTGTTGCTGAAAATATTGTAACCGTATGTGTGGCCTGCGCCCTCAATAATTTTGTAAGTAAGCTCGCTGGCTCCTGTTTTTTTGGCATCGGGAAAGGAAGGTTGGCCCGTTTGTGCCATCAAATCAGTACAAAATACAATCAGCAGGGCCCATACTAAGCCCAATAGCAAGTGTTGTTTCATGATAAAAAAAATTACACGCCTTTGCGGCTTTGAATATCCTAAATTTTATGACCAAAACTGAAAAACCTGTGACGAAACCCTTAAAATTTGTGATGAACCATTTCTTATTAACGAAGGATTGAGGTTTGCTTAACTTACAACTTCATTATGAACATCTTAAACGTTTGTTTTTTAGTGTGTTTAGTTACCGTTTGCTTGTTAAATCAACATTTACTATGTTTGCCTTACCCAATCTATAACGGCGTGATTTTTTATTGTTACCAAGTTTTACCTTAACGGGTATGTTTTGGTCATAAGAATAGTTTAAAACTGCCATCCAGTTTTGTGCATGGCGTAGTGAAATGGAAATTAAATAAGCAACAAATATGAGTATGAACTTTAAAAATACTAGTCAAGTCTAATAATGATGAGTATCAAATTACTGAATGTTTGACAGAAACTTTAATCCAATAAATATGAAAAAAACAATCATCGCAATCACTTCAGTTTTCGCAGGAATAGCGATAACTCTAAGCTTAACTTTAAGCTCCTGTAAAAAGGGGGACACCGGACCAGCAGGACCCGCAGGATCCGCAGGTACGAATGGTGTTGCTAATATTCAAACCGGAACAGTAACAACCAACAACGCCACGTGGAGTTTTGACGCCACCGACAATTCGTATAATGGCACTTTAACGTATGCTGCTATCACACAAGCTGTGATTGACAAAGGTACTGTGCAGGTTTTTTTGGGCGATGGCACTGGAAAAGAGTGGGGGGCATTACCTTTATCTTATGGTATTGTTCAATACAATTATTCCTATAAAGTTGGCGAAGTCCTAATAACCGTAACTTTATCCAACGGTTCTTTACCTAATAACCCGGGAGGACAGCAATTTAAGGTGGTTGTTATTCCTCCGGCCTCAAAATCGCCAAACGCATGTGGACAG
>CALMNJ010000294.1 GCA_937868675.1 uncultured Bacteroidota bacterium
TGTTGACTCGGGTCCTGTGTTCGACAGCATACGTAACAGCGGGGGTATTTTGGGTGGGTATGATTTTGTGAGTGGAGGAAGCAATGTATATCAGGGCGGAAGTCACGGTACCATGGTGTTTTCATGTTTGGCCGGTAATAAGCCCGGAACTATTATCGGTACGGCGCCCAAGGCATCCTATTGGCTTTTCAGAACGGAAGATGGCAGCAGCGAAACAATCAGTGAGGAGTATAACTGGATACGCGCCGCCGAATATGCCGACAGTGTGGGCGCTGATCTTTTTACCACCTCGCTTGGTTACAACCTGTTCGACATTCCGGAGCAAAATCACAGCTATTCCATGCTTAACGGACGAATTGCGCCCATGAGCATTGCGGCAACGATGGCTGCGCGCAAAGGCATTTTTGTGTTAACTGCCGCAGGCAACGAGGGTGGCAGCGGCTGGAAGTACATTATTGTGCCGGCTGATGCCGACAGCGTTTGTTCGGTTGGCGCAGTTGATACCTCCGGCACGTATGCCCCTTTCAGTTCGGTAGGGCCAACTGCCGATGGCCGCATTAAACCCGATCTGGTGGCCACCGGTTGGGGATCATGGATATGCGATCCAACAAATGCGTGCTATCCGGGCAATGGCACTTCGTTTGCAACACCAATTCTGGCGGGTGCCGTGGCCTGTTATTGGCAAAAAAACAGAACGTTCAATAATATGGAATTATTGAAAGACCTTAAAAACCACGCGTCGCAAAAAAACAATCCCGATAATAAACTCGGCTGGGGAGTTCCGGAGCTTTCAACATGCACTTGGCCCGATTTGCCCTTTGATTTTAAAGTGTATTATGAGCCAAACAAATCGCAGTTGACGATTGAACTCGAGAGAACGAATTACGATTACGTGAAGATTCTGGTAACCGACCTCAACGGAAAAAAAATTGCCGAAACAGGAAGTCTTGAAACAAAGGCCCTGAATTTTTACCTGAATGCCGACATGCTTGCTAATTGTATTTACCTTATAAAAGTGCAAACATCAAAGGGGAGCGGACATAAGTTCTTGCTTCGTTAAATTATGCTGAAATCATTTCGCAAAGAACATTTCAATAAACTCATCCTGGTAGCCGCACTAGGCTATTTTGTGGATATATATGACCTTGTGCTTTTTGGCATGGAGCGGGTGGCGAGTTTGCGTGATATTTTGCACGATGTATATCCGAATGAGGCCGAACGCAATACTCACGTAGATGCAATCGGTGCCAGTTTACTCAGTTATCAGATGATGGGTATGCTGGTGGGCGGTATTTTCTGGGGCATTCTGGGCGATAAAAAGGGCCGGCTATCGGTACTGTTTGGCAGTATTGTCGTTTATTCACTTGCCAATATTGCCAACGGTTTTGTTACCGACACGTTCTGGTACGCGGTGCTGAGGTTTGTTTCCGGGTTTGGTTTGGCTGGCGAGCTGGGTGCCGGAATCACGCTGGTGAGCGAAACCATGAAAAAAGAAGAGCGGGGGCTGGGAACCACCATCGTGGCCTCGGTTGGCCTCTTTGGCGCAGTGATTGCAGGTGTTACAACCATTTTGCTCAACAATTGGCGCGTTAGTTATTTTATTGGCGGCGGCATGGGCCTTTTGTTACTTTTTATGCGGATTGGCGTACTCGAGAGTGGGATGTTCGATAATCTGAAGAAAGAAAAACAGGTGTCACGGGGCAATTTCTTCTATCTGTTTTCGCACCCAAAACTTTTACTTAAGTACTTAAATATTATTCTGGTAGCGGTGCCCGTTTGGTTTGCCATGTTTTTTCTCGTTCAGTTTGCCCCCGAAATGACCCGCGCTCTGGGCCTTTCTGATGGGCCAAAGGAGGGGAAGATACCAATTATGGTAGCCTACATTGGCATTACGATTGGAGACGTTGCCAGCGGCTTATTAAGCCAGAAATTTCAGTCGCGCCGCCGCGTGTTGTTTATTTTCATTTCGCTCACTTTTTTATTTTCGGTGATCTATTATCTATTTGCAGCGGTATCGGTTTTTGTTTTTTACGTGATTGTTTTTTGCCTTGGCTTTGCAACCGGCTACTGGGCGGTGTTTATGAGCAGTGCATCCGAACTTTTTGGAACCAACATCAGGGCAACCGTTACAACCACCGCACCCAATTTTGTAAGGGGCTCGGTGTCGCTTATGACCATTGCCAAGATAAGCCTGAGCCCCCGTTACGGAACGGTAATGACCTCGGTTTATATTGGCATTGCCGTGTTCGTATTAGCATTTCTGGCCTGTTACAAACTGGAAGAAACGTTTAGTAAGGATCTTAACTACAGCGAATGATACTATGAACAAGCCAACCGTGGTAATAGGAGCATCAGACAACCCTTCGCGTTATAGTTTTATTGCCACCAACAGGCTGCGGGAGCATGGCCACACCGTGTTTCCGGTTGTTATAAGACCCGTACAGATCCATTGTCTTGATATCATTACCGGCAAACCTCAACTCAGTGATGTAAATACCGTAACCTTATATGTGGGGCCTCAAAACCAGTCAGCCTGGGCCGATTACATTCTTAGCCTTCATCCGCAACGGGTTATTTTTAACCCAGGAACCGAAAATCCTGAAATGATGCAAACGTTTAGTCAAAACAATATTCAATGCGTGGAGGCCTGCACACTCGTTATGCTCAGCATTGGAAATTATTAATCAGGTATGGTCTTTATAATTTCAGCATTTGAGGAGTTAAGTGTAAGGCAGTTATATCTTATTTACGAACTCAGAAGCCGTGTGTTTGTTGTTGAACAAAACTGCGCGTATCAGGATGTGGATGAAAAGGATCTTAAAGCGATCCACGTTATGATGTTTGAAAACGAGGCTCTGCTGGGCTACTGCCGTATTTTGCCACCCGGGGTTTCATACCCCGAAGTTTCGGTTGGCAGGGTTGTTGTAAGCCACAACCAGCGCGGTTCTCAAAAAGGAAGGGTACTCATGAACAAGTGCCTCGAAATTTGCCGTACCATTTATGGCAATCAGGATATTGTTATTTCGGCGCAGAGTTATCTTCAAAAATTTTATTCAAGTCTTGGTTTTTTGAAGGTAGGCGAGGAGTATCTCGAAGATAATATTCCTCACATACAAATGCGGAGTGTTAAAAGTGTATCCCAATAATAAAAAACAAAGTACCAGGCATTGATTTTTTTATTTTAGTGCCGGATGATCGTAAAACGCTTCATAATCTTTTTGGTTCTCTTATTTACCAGGCCTGCATTCGGGCAGTCGTTTACACGCAGCGAGCTTTCAGCCACACTTAGTACGCCATGGGAGATTTGTTATGGGGCTGATAAGTATTTGTGGCTAACCGAGTCGGGTGGAAGGATTGCGCGAGTAGACCCGCAAACCGGCGACAAAACAATTGTATTCGTTGCTCCCGATTATTTTTCAGGGAGTGTTCTGGAGGCATCTCCCAATTGTTTCAGGCCTGTAATCGGTGCCGGAAACCTTGGCATGGCAATGCATCCGCAGTTTTCTGATCCTGCCTTCTCGTTTATTTATTTCCTTCATTCATATAATCATGGAACGGATAATGCGCCACAAACAAGGTTCAAGATACGAAGGATAAAATGGGATGCAGGCTCGAAACAAATTGTGGGCGATACCACTCTGGTAAAAAATATTTCAAATGGTTACGATCATTTTGGCGGACGTGTGCTGATTGCTCCTGTTGGTGGTAAACCGTTTCTGTTTTATACGATTGGGGATCATGGCATTTCCGAAACAAACAGCCCTGATTGTTATACAAAGCAATCCGACAACCCAAATCATAAAGCACAGGATCCGGCTTTTGATAATGGAAAAGTGCACCGCATTAACCTGGATGGTTCCGTTCCCGCCGATAATCCGATTCCTGAAAACTCATTTTACACGCGGGGGCACCGCAATCCACAAGGTCTTATTTACAATAACACACGTGGGATAATATACGACGTGGAGCATGGCGACCGCACCGATGATGAAATAAATGTGCTGAAAGCCGGATTGAATTACGGATGGAAAAATGTGAGGGGTTATCTAAACGACGATAACTATCTGGGCGAACTGGCTTATATAAATAGCTACACGCCATATCCGGGTATTGCCGGTGATAAAATTGAAGGACCTTTATACGCCTGGTGCACAACACCCCAGCCCGCCGATGCCGATTTCCTGGACTGGTGCACAGTAGCCCCCTCCGACGGAGTTTATTATGGAGGTACAGCCATACCCGAGTGGAGCAACAGTTTGCTAGTTACAACCCTGAAGGATGGTGCAAACACCGATATGGAAGTGTACTGCTTTAAACTGGGTGCGGATGGTCTGAGCCTGGCTCCTCCTTCGGTTACAGCACCAAATCCTGAACGATGGTTTGGTGCCGACCAGAAACTAAACGGCCGTTTACGTGATATTGCACTATCGCCTGATGGGACAAAAATTTTTCTGATTAATAACGGAGGAACCGATCGGGATAAAATAACCGTTTATACATACAGCCCCGCAGTCACCGGAGGTAATGTGTCGTCGGGGGAACTGAACCTCTGGCCCAATCCGGCGGGTAACGAAATAAATATTTCATCACCCGTATCCCTCATTAAATTGAGTGTCTATAATTTCAGCGGAGAACTTGTAAGGGAGCAGGATTTAAATACAAATGCCGTTACTGTTTCAAACCTGCCTGATGGTGTATATATTCTGGTAGCAGAAAATATACATGCTAACCGTATCATCAAAAAACTCATAGTAAAAAACAACGGGTAACCGGAGACGGATTACACCGGGAAATATTTAAGTTTTATTTGAAGAAGGAACTCAAACGGCCTGGCCCTGATTGTACATCTTAAGGCGCTGTTGCTGCACGGCTTCATTCTCAAGGTATTCGTCGTAAGTACACACTTTATCAATGATACCTTTTGGCGTGAGTTCAATAATGCGGTTGGCCACTGTTTGCATAAGCTGATGATCGTGGCTGGTAAATAAAACAGTGCCGGTATAATCTTTCAGCGCATCGTTGTATGCAATGATACTTTCCAGATCGAGGTGATTGGTGGGTTCGTCCAGAATCAAAAAATTCGGATTCTGCAGCATCAGGCGGCTGGTCATGCAGCGTACTTTTTCTCCCCCGCTCAGTACCGAACATTTTTTAAGAACCTCTTCACCACTAAAAAGCATTTTTCCTAAAAAGCCGCGTATATGGGTTTCGTCCTTATCCTTGCTGAATTGCCGAAGCCAGTCTATTAGATTCAGGTCGCTTTCAAAATACTTCTGGTTATCGTTTGGCAAATAGGCTTTGTAAATAGTGGTTCCGAACGTGTATTTCCCTTTATAGTTGGTGTCCTCATCGGCAAGCACGGCAAAGAGCCCCGACACGGCAAGCTGGTTGCGACTTATAAACGCAATTTTGTCGCCTTTTTTTACATTGATGGTTACGTCTTTAAATAAAACACCGTTCACATCTTCTTTATAAAGATTTTCAACATGCAGCAACTGATCGCCTGCTTCCCGTTCCTGTTTAATGATGATGCCCGGATATTTGCGGTTGCTGGCAGGAATCTCGTCAACCGTGAGTTTATCGAGCAGTTTTTTACGGCTGGTGGCCTGGCGGCTTTTGCTGGCATTGGCGCTGAAGCGGCGCACAAATTCCTGCAGTTCGGCGCGTTTATCTTCAATCTTTTTGTTTTGATCGGCGCGTTGTTTTAACTGAAGCTGGCTCATCTGATACCAGAAGGTGTAGTTACCGGTGTAGGTGCTTAACTTCCCAAAGTCTATATCACATATGTTGGTACAAACCGCATCCAGAAAATGGCGGTCGTGGCTTATCACAATAACCGTGTTTGTGAAATCGGCCAGAAAGTTTTCGAGCCATGAAATGGTTTCCACATCCAGGTCGTTGGTTGGCTCGTCCAGCAGCAATATATCGGGGTTTCCAAACAGTGCCTGTGCAAGCAAAGTTTTCACCTTCTCTTTACCAGAAAGGTCTTTCACCAGGCTATCGTGCTTGTCGGGCTGCACGCCCATGTTGGTAAGCATTTCGGCGGCTTCGCTCTCGGCGTTCCAGCCGTTCATTTCGGCAAACTCCGCCTCCAGTTCGCTGGCCTTAATGCCATCGGCATCACTAAAATCAGCTTTGGCGTAAATCGCGTCTTTTTCCTTAAGGATCTGGTAAAGCCGTTTGTTGCCCATAATAACTGTATCGAGTACCGAAAACTCGTTATACTCAAAGTGGTTTTGTTTCAAAACACTCATGCGCATACCGTGCAATATTGAAACCTTGCCTTTGGTGGGGTCTATATCTCCACTCAGTATTTTCATAAACGTGGATTTTCCGGCCCCATTGGCACCAATAATGCCGTAACAGTTGCCGGGGGTAAAATTTACATTCACCTCATCAAACAAAACACGTTTGCCGTACTGCAAACTCACATTGGTAACCGAAATCATGCTTAGTAAAAAATAAGGCCGCAAAGATACGCAGTTATTGGTAAATGTGCCATAAGTTTACAAAAAGCCCGGTATGCCGCGCGGGTAATGAAATTTGGCCCTAAAAAGGAGCTTTGAATTGTTTTAATACAGTTCTTCCGGTTTTTAACCCGTTCAACACTTATTAGGATTTGAAAACAGCTTTTAAAGAGTAATTTTACTCCAAAATTTAATACCATGAGAAAAGGAACCATCGCATTAATAGTATTTGTCGTTTTCGTTTTAATTGGAGGCATGTGGGCCTGCAACGAGCGCAACAGCTTTGTAAAAAAGCGCGAGGCGGCCAAAGCCCAGTGGCAGCAAATTGAAAGCCAGTATCAGCGCCGCGCCGATCTGGTACCGAATATTGTGGCAACTGTAAAGGGAGAAGCTAATTTTGAAAAAAGCACGCTGGAAGCGGTAGTTGCAGCCAGAGCCAAAGCCACACAAATTACACTCAGTGCCGATAATCTGGACGAGGCTTCCATGCAGAAATTTAAAGCTGCACAGGCCGAACTTGGAAGCTCTTTGTCGCGTTTGCTGGCCGTGAGCGAGAGTTATCCCAGCCTCAAAACCAATGCCGGTTTTTCAGAACTGCGTACCACGCTTGAGGGTTGTGAGAACCGCATCTCCACAGAACGAATGCGATACAATGAAATGGTGCGCAATTACAACCAGGCTTTACAACTCTTTCCCGGTAATATGCTGGCGGGAGGTTTTGCACCCATGCCTTATTTTGAAGCCGAGGCTGGTACCGAAAAGGCACCAAAGGTTGATTTTAATTAATACCTGACTCAGTAATCGCAACATGGCTTCTGCACGTCATTTTTTTTCGGAGGAGGAGAAGCAATTGCTATTGAGGGCAATTGAAGAAGCGGAGCTTAAAACCTCGGGAGAAATACGTGTGCACCTGGAGAATTATTGTTTTGGAAGCCCCATTGGCGCGGCGCGCCGTATTTTTAATAAACTCGGAATGAACCGCACAGCAGAACGAAACGGCGTATTGTTTTACATTGCTGTGAAGAGCCGTAAAATAGCCGTGTGGGGCGATGAGGGCATTCACCAAAAACTCGGTGAGGTTTATTGGAACAATATCATTGCAGAACTTTTAAAAGAATTTAAGGCCGATAACCGGGCTGCTTCTCTGGCACAGGCTATTCAAAAATGTGGCAAAGAGCTTGGAGCGTATTTTCCGCACAGTGCCGACGATAAAAATGAGTTAAATAACGAGCTTTCGTTTTAAGTGAAGAACTACCTCTCCATACTGTTTGTTTTTTTGTTACTGAACGTTTCGGGGCAGATACCTGAGCGGCCTGCACCGCTTAAGTTGTATAATAATCTTTCGCAGCAGTTTCCCGATTTTCTTTCAGCCAGCAATGCCGCCAGCCTCGAAGAAAAGCTGGAAGTGTTCAGCAACGAAACATCGAACCAGATTTGTGTGGTGATTGTGGATACCCTTAATGGTCTGGAGCCTTTTGAATTTGCAACGGGCATATTAAACCAATGGGGTGTTGGACAAAAGGACAAAAACAATGGTGTTGTGGTTCTGGTAAAGCCTACGCCAAAACGAAAACTGTTTATATCCGTAGGGTATGGGCTTGAGGGTGCTATACCGGATCTTGCAACCAAACATATACGAGAGGAAATAATGAATCCTGCATTGAAGCGCGGAAGTTATTCTGAAGCGCTGAATAATGGTATAGATGAATTGATGCGCCTGGCAAAAGGAGAGATCAATGCGGAGAGTTATAAAAGACGTAGCAGAGGGTATTCTCAAAACACATTAAATACCTGGGCTATTATTATTTTTATTATCATCTTCATCTTATACCGCATTTTCAGAGGCGGGGGTGGCAGAGGGCACACGTTTGGCCGCAGTGGCACTACTTACTGGGGCGGTGGCTGGGGTGGTGGCTGGGGCGGCGGAAGCTCGGGCGGATCGTGGGGCGGTGGCTCCTCGTCGGGTGGCGGCTGGGGTGGCTTTGGTGGCGGCAGCGGCGGCGGTGGCGGTTCGGGTGGCGACTGGTAGATACCTATCTGGGGTTAAATTCTTTCTGCGCATCTCTAAAAAATTCGAAAAATATACCGCTTATCTCTTCTTCATTTTTGGTAAACAATAACAACGACTCATCCAGCCGAACATTGTGTTTTATCCGGTGCGAAAGGTGATAAAGCACTTTTTGAATGCCATCTCGGTTTGCATAGGAGCTATAAATATTATTGCTGAGCACATAATCCAGAAAGCGATTGCTGCCTTCGGGTAGTAAATGGCGGTTTGCCTCATAGGTTTTGTAAACTCCGGCCGCAAACGTATTTAATTGCAGAGGATGAAACTGCCCGAAATTTTTAGCCAGCAAATGATCAAAGTAAATGTCCACCAGAATACCACTGTGTTTTTCGAAGCCCTCATAAAAAAAACGTTTTGTTTTTTTGAAACCGGCGTGCGAATCGGTAAATGCATCAATGTTGCGATGGAGGTAAACACCCTGCACCACGCCGGGCGGAAATTGCGCGAGTTGATTACCGCGTATATGATCGGCGATAAAGTTCCCGATCAGGAGTTCGGCATTATCACCCGATAGCAGTGCGTGCGCCAGATAATTCATGATTCAAAATTACGTTGCGCCGGCCGGCAATCCGCACTAATTGAAAAAGAAATGGGGGGAAATATAAAAAATTGTATTTTTGCTGCCTTAAAAGTCCGGGCTGTAGCACAGTTGGTAGTGTACCAGTATGGGGTGCTGGGGGTCGCGTGTTCGAGTCACGTCAGCCCGACTAAAACAAATGAATCCTTTCGCTAAAACGCGGAAGGATTTTTTTGTTTTGTGCCCTGAAGCTAATTCATTTGAGCACCCCCTTTCGCGCAAGTTCGTTCAAATGCCCATAGGGTATTTGCCGTGGGCCGGGCTGCTAAAGGCCTGCACACATTCTCGCTCATCAAGCCAATGGCTTGCTGCCGTGCTTCGCTCGGGCATTTTGTAGCGCAAAAGAGGCTGCTGCTACAAAAGAGCTAAACCCTTCGCATCCCTGGCGCAAAATCCGGTAAATCAATAACAGTTTATTTTTAAGATGGAGTTTTCGGGTACAAACAGGTGGCTGAAAAATAATCGGATCAAACGCAGGATGATGGGTGGCCGCGCCAGGGATTGTAGCGTAAAGCCCGTATCACGCGGCAGCGTGAGAGGACTTGCAGCGGAAAGCCCGGCCACGCCCTGCTAAGAACATAAGATGGCGTGGGGCGCCCAAAAAAAATGATACATGGATCAGATTGCCGCCATCAAGAGGTTGATGTCTTTAAACGGAAGTTTGAAAGCCTCGCTCAAAAACTGGTTGGTAAGGATGCCATTATATATATACACGCCATTGCGTAGTCCGGCATCCTTGCGCACGATGCTGTCGAAGCCACCCTCGTCGCCCATGTGAAGCACTATTTGCGAAAAAATGTTGCTGAGCGCGTATGAAGCGGTGCGCGCAACACGGCTATTGATATTAGGTACGCAGTAATGAATTACACCATGTTTCCGGAAGGTTGGGTTGGTGTGATTGGTAACCTCTGAGGTTTCGAAAACACCGCCCTGATCTATGCTAACATCAATAATGACCGAACCGGTTTTCATTTCAGCAACCATTTCTTCGGTAACAATGCAGGGTGTGTGCCGGCCTGTGGCTCGAGTGGCGCCAATGGCCACATCGGCCGTTTTAAGATGTTTTTCAAGCACTTTAGGCACGATGACAGAAGTAAACACGCGGCTGCCGAGCTGGCTTTGCATGCGGCGCAACTTGGTGGTTGAATTATCGAATACCTTCACCGTGGCGCCAAGGCCCAGGGCTGCGCGCGCGGCAAATTCGCCCACTGTACCAGCGCCAATAATTACCACTTCGGTAGGTGATATACCGCTGATGCCTCCCAGAATAAGACCCACGCCACCATTTACGTTGCTCAGCAATTCGGCGGCCATGGAGATGCTGGCCCCGCCTGCAATTTCGCCCATGGCCCGAATAATGGGAAAAATACCCGCCTCGTCAATAATCAAATCAAAGGCCACGCAGTTGAGTTTTTTTGAAATGAGCTTCCGCAGAAAATCCTGTGGCTGCACACTAAGCTGCAACGCGCTGAATAATGTTTGTTTAGGCTGCATCATTTCCACCTCCTCAAAGGTGGGGGGCGCAATTTTAAAAATGGTATCGGCTTTGTAAATGTCCTGGGGCGTGTAGGCTATCTCGGCACCTGCCTCGCTGTAATCTTTATCTTCAAAGTTGGCGGCCTTTCCCGCGCCGGCTTCCACAACAATACGATGCCCATTGTTTACAAGCAGTGCCACGGCATCGGGCACCAGCGGGACTCGGTTTTCCTGAAACGCAATTTCTTTGGGAATGCCAATGTATAGTTTGCCTTTTTTGCGGGCCACTTCAAGCATTTCCTCCTGAGGAGCAAAACCGCCCTGGGTAAGCGAGTAGAGTACGTCTTTAGTCATTACCATAGTTTTTGTTTTAGTATGCCGGGCCTTTGTAAACAGGGGCGTTGCAATCGTCAATGGCACGTTTGCGCGGACGCATTACTATGCCCACTCTTAGTTCAAAGGTACGGCTGCGTACCTTTGTGTTTGAATTGTAAGTGTGCGGAATAATGTCAGGATTCCAGTGGTACTCGGCAAAGGCGCTGTATTTTTTAAAGAGCGGAAACTCATAACCCACGCCGATATCGCCACTAAACCAAATGGTAGGGAAGGCATTGATTACATCCTGATAAGCGCCGGCCGAACGCTTGAAAAGGTATTCAAGGCGCACACCAGGCATCCAATACCCTTTGGCAATGCCCAGGGGGTAAAAGAATTTCAGATAATTGTTCCATTGAATATAGGTGAGTTTAGTGGCAACATAGCTACCGGTTCGCTCGCCGGTATAAGGATTTGCAAGGCCCATTTCGTAGGCTCCGCTGTGCGTGTATTCCAGTTCGGTTTGCCAGTTGGTGCTGCCCCTGCCGCCAAATTCAACAAAGGCACCAGCCCCCCAATTGAAATACTCTTTTGAGATGTGAGTTTGTGGATAAAAATCAGTGTATTTGTAGGTAGTGTCCTTATTGGGCGTGTCGTTGTTTTTGTAGAAGTGAGCCGATTGGGTAATTGCTCCAAAAATACCAACGCCCTTAAATTTTATTTGCGCCGGCAACAAGCAATAACTTAACAAAAAACAAAATGTGAGTGTAATTTTTCTCATGCGCTAACAGCTTCAGCGGCCGAACTGATTTTTTTCACAAGGCCTTGTAATACTTTTCCGGGACCTACTTCAATAAAATGTGTGGCGCCGTCGGCTACCATTTGCTGCACGCTTTGTGTCCATTTTACAGGAGCCGTAAGTTGCGCTACCAGATTTTTGCGGATATCATCCGGATTTGAAACCGCACAAGCGTTGACATTTTGGTAAACCGGACAAATGGGATTTGAGAAATGGGTAGCGTTGATCGCAGCCTCCAGCTCAACCCGTGCAGGCTCCATAAGCGGGGAATGGAAAGCTCCGCCCACAGGCAATACCAGAGCGCGTTTGGCCCCTGCCGCTTTCAGTTTTTCGCAGGCAATGTTTATGCCTTCCATGCTTCCCGAAATAACAAGCTGGCCCGGGCAGTTGTAATTGGCGGCAACAACGGTGTGGCCTGCCGAGGATATTTCTGCGCAGATGCTTTCCACTACTTTATCGTCAAGATTCAGGATGGCAGCCATGGTACTTGGATTAAGTTCGCAGGCTTTCTGCATGGCCTGTGCACGCTGATAAACGAGTTTTAGTGCGTCTTCAAACGAAAGTGTCTGATTCGCAACAAGGGCCGAGAATTCGCCCAGCGAATGGCCGGCCACCATATAGGGCCTGAAGGTTTCGCCAATGGTTGAGGCCATAATTACCGAATGCAGAAAAATAGCAGGTTGCGTAATGCGTGTTTGCTTCAGCTCCTCTTCGGTGCCGCCAAACATGGTGTCGCTGATGCGGAAGCCAAGAATTTCGTTTGCCCTTTCAAACAATTGACGGGCATTCTGGTTGTTTTCGAATAAATCTTTTCCCATTCCGGGAAATTGTGAGCCTTGTCCCGGAAAAACGTACGCTTTTTTCATGATTGCAAGCTGATGTTAGAACGGTAAATTTAATAGAATATAGCAGATTAACAAACCTGAAGATTGAGTTAAAAATTAACCGCGAAGCCTTGAAAAGATTAGTTGAAAACAGGTTTTTTGCGATCAATAAAACCGCCGCCAACCAGGTCGTCGCCCTCATAAATAACGGCGCTTTGCCCCGGCGCTACGCCATTTACGGGGGCGTGAAAAATCACATCAAGCTTATTGTCAATGGTGTTGATTGTGGCCAGCGTTCCGGCATCTTTGTAACGAATTTTGGTAAGGCCGCTAAAGTCTTCAGGCAGGCTTTGATATTTAATCAAATTAAAATCGCGCACCTGTAAATGATTCTCGGCCAGATCGTCCTTATCGCCCAGCACCACGGTGTTGGTTTCGGGAATAATTTCTTTTACAAACACCGGTGCGCCCAGGGCAATATCAAGCCCTTTGCGCTGCCCGATTGTGTAAAACGGATATCCCCGGTGTGTGCCAACCTTCCTGCCTTTAAATAAATAGTCACCACCTTCCACGCGGGCTTCCAGTTCGGGCATACGATGCTTTAAAAAGGCACGGTAATCATTGTCGGGCACAAAACAAATATCGTAACTCTCGCTTTTATTGGCCAGGTCGTAAAAGCCGGCATCCTTGGCCATCTGGCGAATCTCTGTTTTCTTAAAACCGCCCAGCGGAAACATGGTGCGGTTCAGGCTTTCCTGACTGAGTCCCCACAACACATACGTCTGGTCTTTCGTTGCATCCACGCCTTTATACACCACGCGTCTTCCGTTTTCGGTGCGCAGTTGGGCGTAATGACCCGTGGCTATAAACTCGCAGTCCAGCATATCGGCGCGTTTCAGCAGCGCATCCCATTTAATATGGGTGTTGCACAACACACAGGGGTTTGGCGTGCGTCCGGCAAGGTATTCTTCTACAAAATTATTGATGATGAATTCGCCAAACTCACCACGAATATCCAGGATGTAGTGAGGAAAGCCGAAACTCACAGCCATGCTGCGGGCGTCGTTAATACTGTCGAGGCTGCAGCAGCCGGTTTCGCGCTTGGAGGAGCCCGAACTTTCGTAGTCCCAGGTTTTCATGGTAATGCCAATAACCTCGTAGCCCTGCTCATGCAGCATCATGGCGGTAACACTGCTGTCAATACCACCGCTCATTGCCACTAAAACTCTGCCTTTGCTGCTCATTAAAAAAATATCTCCGCAAAGTTAAGAATAAAGATTCCGATATACGTTAAAAGCCGGGCGAAGCCCTGTTTTTAATAATTTTTAAATGAGGTCTTTTTGGTTTTGATGAGTTGGGCGTGTCCCCTCGAAGCGATACTTTATTTATTTCAATGCGGCTTTCGCTTCGCGGGGGCAGGCTTTCCGCTGCAAGTCCTCATTCCGCCCGCTCAAGCCGGGCTTCATTCCGGGCTTTCCGCTGCAATCCCTCACGCAAAACGGCCTACATCCTGATCGTCATTGTTTTGTATTTCCGAAAAATAGAAGGCTATTTGCCCTTCTGCGCCGGTTTTGTGGCGGTTGGCGCTGTCGGCTTCGGCTGGTTTTGTACAGTGGCCGCCGGTTTGTTTTTGCTGAAAAATTCGTCGGTTTCTTTTTTACCTGCCAGCTCGCCTTTTTTATAAAGTTCCTTCTCGTTAATTTTTCCGTCGCTTGATTTGTAAATCCAGGGGCCGTCTTTTTTGCCATTCACGTAATAGCCTGCGCCAGCTTCAATACCGTTTGGATAATAATAACAGACACGGCCTTCAAGATTACCTTTCGAATAATTGCCGCTGCTCCGTATTTTTTTATTTTCTTTGTATTGTTTAAAGGGGCCATCCTGAAGGTCGTTTTTAAAATTGCGTTCTTCAGAAAGCGCTCCGTCAGGGAAGTACACATAAGAGGTGCCTTCTTTTTTTCCCATCACATATTTTTCACGCGAGATAAGCACTCCGGCTTCGTCGTAATAGGTCCACACACTGTCTTTGGTTTCCTTACCAACGTACCTGCCTTCAGCCATGCGCCGCCCACCCATATGGAAAAGTTTTGCGTAGGCCGATTTTCCACTACTCCTGAAATACATGACGGCCCTTACAGAATCGTTGGGATAGTAGTATTTGAATTTGCCTACCGGAACATCGTCTTTAAACTCGCCTTCGTAAATGAGCTTGCCGGTTTTTTCATCCTTTTTTTTCCAGTATCCCTGCTTTTTTCCGGCGCCGTCGGTGGTTTGGGCACTGCACAGCAAGGTGCTTAAAATAAAAAACGCTAAAACTGCTTTTTGCATATTACTATAATGACAACCGACATTAAAGATACATTAATTTAACCCTCCGCTTCTTTTAAATATTAACCAGATTACAACAAGACGTTTTTGATAATACGATTACAACAAAACTACCTTGTACTTTTCAGCCATCTTTTTGAGTTGCTCGCCATTTACTCCATGCCTGTTATGTCCGCCATGTCTGTTTTCCACGGTAGCTACAAACACCCTGTAATGGAGTTCGGAGGCCATTTTAAAATACGGTTCCATTTCCCATTCGAGCGTAAAGGTATTGTGTACAAATATCTTTTCGGCGCCCCGGGCCATTGCCGCCAGGGTGTTTTCTTCACAATTTTTATATGCGAGGTGGTTTTTGCTGAACTCAAACTGGTAATTACCTGATTCGGTATCCGTGAAATAATCATCTATCGAAAATACCGGGTGACGCCCTTCGGCCAGTAAGTATGCTAGGCTTGTTTTGCCCGATCCGGGCAGGCCCCGTAAAATGATAAGCGATTTTTTTTTCTGAGCCATGATTTTAAGCGGTTAGGTTTTTTCGGAGTTTTTCGTAATCAATTTTGGAATTATGCCGCGGGTCGCGCGGAATGTTTTTTACAAATAGTACATCCGCAGGTGTTGGCTTCATTTTCATCAGCGCAGCCCTCTGGCTTTGCCGCAATGCCTGATTTTCCGATTCCGCAACCACCATCAGTCTGCCTTCAAGCAGCATTACAGTGCCAATGGTGATTCCATTTACCGACTGTATAAAATTTTCGCAAATAAATGGATAGACCGGTTCACCCTCAAAAGGAATAATGGTTGCGCAGCGCCCACACAAAAACAGGTTGCCCTCTTCGTCAACAAATCCGCTATCGCCAGTGCGATGATAAATTTTACCGTTTTCCAAAATTTTATTTCGCCTCACAGCGTCCGGATTGTTGATGTATTCTTTTAAAACATGAGGACCGGCCACTGTAATTTCGCCAACCTCGCCCGGCCGCAGGTTTGTAAGTGTTTCGCCGGCTTTCAAGATTATCTCCTGATTGCTGATGGCAATAATTTTCACTTCGGTTTTATGGTAGGGTTTCCCTACCCAAAGGCCACGCATGCTGTCGGTGTGCTGCAATAAGTTGCCACTCAGTGAACTGATGGGTTCAGCTTCGGTTGATCCATAAACGATTTGCACATCGGCCTCACCAAAAGCCTTGTTGTACAATGCCGCTTCGCCCGGAAACACGGGAGCTCCGCCGGTAAAAACCTGTTTGATTTCAGGCAAATGAATACCGGTGGCGATAAGGTGCTGCGACAAACATTTAATAAAATAGGGTGATGCGGTAATGCGATTTATCTTGTGTTGTTTTATTTGTGAAATGAGGAGCGATGGTTTGAATGTTTTTGGTTTCGCTGCTTTGAACTTAGCGATCACCGAAGTTACCCCGGTTCCAAGGTTGATAAGCAGAACAATGGGCAGTAAGGTCATATCTGC
Source organism: uncultured Bacteroidota bacterium (assembly GCA_937868675.1). GTDB lineage: Bacteria > Bacteroidota > Bacteroidia > B-17B0 > Aurantibacillaceae > Aurantibacillus. The sequence goes on from CALMNJ010000294.1 coordinate 16,320, forward strand.
ATCGCCGGCTTTGGGATTTATTTTTTCCCGCAAGGCAATAAACTGCTCATTCAAAAGGCCGTGTGTGCGTTTGGCCGCTTTCGGTGTTCCGGTTGAACCGGTAGTGAAAGTAATGAGCGCCGTGTCGTCGGTGATGGTGTTTTCAAATGCAAGTTTTTGATTGCCGGTGGCATTGTGTTTTATGCGCAATACCACCGGAATTTTACGTAATTCGGAAGAAAACCAGCGAAGGATGTGGGTCTTGCTAATACCAATAAAACCTTTGCAGGGCGCCACACGGCAACACTCCTCCATGCGGGCTTTGCTTACCCATTCGTCTAAAAATACAGCTACCGCACCAATGTGAAACAGGCTTAGTACAATGCGATAAAGGTCAATGCCCATCGGGACAAATATGAGCACGCGATCACCTTTACCTATCTCTTTTTTGCGGAAATAAATGCATGTGTCAATTACCATTTTTTCGAGTTCACCAAACGTAACCTGTTTATGGCCTTCTATAATAGCCACTGTGTTGGGCGATTTACGGGCGTTTTCAAAAAACCACGATGTGATATTGAACCCCTCTTTACTCATGCGGATAAGGTGCTGAATGGCAATTCCCCGATTCAATAATGGTTTTAATGTTTTCCAGGTTTCTCTCGTAAATGTTTTTTACAAAATAGGCTGCATAATACGTTTTCAGTTTTTCAATCCAGGAGGGCTCTTTACCGAGGAAGAAGAGGGTGAAAGCGAGCCGGGTTTTACCATCTTTGGTATTTGTGTAAGTCTGTTCGGTTGCCAGGCCCTCGGCAATGAGCGGAAACCCTTGCATATTGAAAATCGTAAGTTGGCGGCGGCTGTTTTTTTCCACCACCGTAATGCGTTCATCCCAAATAATGCCTTCTTCGTTTTTATTTTTAAAGCAGCGGCGTTCAGCACCCCGTGTGCCATCCGTAATATTTCCCGTGTTCAGGGGGGTGATGTGATCCACATAACTTGACCAGAACCGGGCATTTGATGAGCGGCCCAAAAAAGCAAATACACTGTCGGAGGGCGCTCCAATAATCGTTTCGTGATATACCAGAGGATACGCAAAACCATCTTTTTTGCCATAAGGACTAAACGCAATCATCAAAACAAGGGCCAGGATTATGAATGCAAGTATTCTGTAAATCATTTTCATCACCCGAGGTTTTTGGCGTAAAGATAATATTCACGGATGGGCCGGCCTGCAAAGTGTTCCGACAAACTGCGCGAAGCGTTAAAGTCAATCATAAAAGCATGAAGAAGATAGCAGTACCCGCATTCGAGCGCCTTTTTCTTAATAAGGGTTCCAAGCAGAGGGCCCATGCCACCGTAACGAAACGATGGATGTTTTGCGATTGTTTTGATGATGAGTCCTTTTTCCTGTTTGTCGTTAAAATTATGAAGGCAGAAAATAACGCCCACCATTTCGCGATTCCGGTTTTCGGCAAGGATCACAAATCGCGGATCAATGGCAGGTTTTATTTTCATGTACTTTTCTACAAAATCGCGCAGGCTTACAGGAGTAAAAAGAAAATTGTTCCGGAAGGCGCTCATGCAAAAATGATGGAGCTTTATAAGCTCGTCTTCGTAGTGCTCCAGGTCAATGTTGCGAAACGTAACTCCGGCCCCGTTAAAAAGCGCTTCCGTGCGGGCTATCCGCTCCTCATGCACATTGCCGTCCGAGTCGCGGTGCGACACGTAGCGGGCTATTGATGAAAACCCAGCCTTTTGAAGCAGGGTGTGATAATATGCCGGGTAGCGCGACTCGAGAAAGAACGAGGGGTGCTCCGACTCCGCGTCAAGCCGGTAATCGTCCCAGGTGGAGCCATTCATAGGGCCGATGAGCCATGAAGCTCCTGCCGATGTCGCATCTTTTTCCACCTCACTAAGCATTTGATTTACGCATACAGGTTCGTTAAGGGCCTCGAAGTAGCCAAAACAAAAGGCCCTTTTACTTTCGTATTTAAGGTAGGGATTGTTGAACAGGATGCAACGCGCTACCGCTGTGTTATTCTTAAATGCAACGTAGGCATTAAAAAGGAAGCTTGAATTTACTTTCTGAATTTTTTTTGCAGAAGCCACTTCCTTGGTGTACACAAGGTCTGTAAGCGATACAAACGACTCGAACACATCGTCACCAGGTTTGCAGCGTACTATTTTTTGGTTTTCCATGGCGTTAGTTTTGGGCCCAGAATGCTGCTGCAGAATAAAGTGCGGGCATTACCGTAAACGGAATAAAAATATTGTCGAGCCCTTTTTTGCTGAGCCCTTCCGCGAGGGTTGCCAAAAGCGCCACAAACGCCGAAGAGGTAAACTGAATGTGCGGATATTCCGAGAACCCCGCACCCCGGCATAGAACGAAACACAGGATAAAAGCGCTTACAAAAAACACCGAGCTTCCCATCAGCGATTTTGTTTCGCTGCCAATGGTATATCGTCCCAGAGGCCAGCGTTTACCGCATAAAGCAGCAAGCGGGTCACAAATAGCCAGTGTAAGTACCGGAAGATAAAAGGATAACAAAGGACTACCAAAATGAAAGTGCCACGAGTAACTCCATTCGTAAAAGCAATACGTACAAAATACGGCAAGCGGGTAGGTAATGCTGCCGTGCGATTTGCGGTCAATGGCATTAATAGACTTCAGGAAGTTGAAACGCAGACTTGTGATTAAGATGAGGGCAAAACTGGCGCACAGAAACAGTACGGCCCAGTGGTTGTTGAGCATAACCGGAAACAGCAAAGTTAACACGCCTGTTCCAAAGTGTACCAGTTTGCGGGTTAATTCGGCGCGAACCCTGAAGCGATGGTACAACAGTTCGGCCAGTGCAAACAGCATGAGAAAAGCAAAAGCCAGAATGGTTGTATTAAGAATTTCGTTTTTCATTTTTTTATTTCGGTAATAAAATCACTGTAAAAAAAACCTTTGTCTGCCACGTGCAGTGCTTTCGATTTTTTTTCATCATAAGTCATTTTTTCGGGAAAGGACTCTGAGATTCTTCGCGGAACCATTAAATTCCAGTATGCCATTTTACCTTCCGGGCGCAGGCCTTCCGTAAGCTTTGAAGCCACCTGCCTGAAGGTGCTTTCATCAAGATATTCAAAAATGTTTGAAAGATTCATGGCGTCAAAGGGACCATACTTCTCAATAGCGTCTTCGGCATAGCCTTTCACAACAATGAGTTTGTCAATGTTTTTTCGGATAACGGCAAAGTTTTCCTGTTGCAGATAATGTGGCAGCAGTTCTCCAAAGTTTCCGGTGAGATTGTAACGTAAAATAAAATTGTTAAAGGCAGCAGTGCTTGATAGCTGCGCTTCGGCACGTTTGTAAATAAAATCGCTCACGTTTATTTTCACTTGTTTCAGAAATTCGGGATCGCGCCCGTAACGGCCCATCACGCGGCGGCTGAAAAACAGTTTAAAAAGCAATTTCCAGCGCCAGTTATTCCATTTTTTTGAATAGAACAGTTGCTGTTCTGCTTCGGTTTTTTTTATAAATAACGTTTCGATGGTTTTTTTGGAATGAATAAAGGGCAGCACTTTTTTGCAGAAGTACCGGAAGTACTTTTCGAACTTCCCACCGTGAATTATTCCAGCGCTCAGTTCCTCCCGTTTGGATTCCCAGTATTGACGGGTTGCCTGGGGTAAAGCAATAGCGATTTTTTCAAAAGTTTTCATTCTGTCTGATGAATCGGTGAATCCCAGAAACGCAAGCATTTCGTCGTGCGCCAGTATTTTAAAGCAGGCTTTTTTTAATTCGACCAGATGAAGTTGCGTTTCGTTGACATCCACTGCTACAATCAGTTCTGGATTCTTTAGCAACATTGAAAAACTGTTGTCGCCTGCCGAGGCAATTGAAAGAAACTTTTTGTTTTCGGCAACGTCCAGCGCCTCGCTTAGTATATCCGCATCTTCCCAGCAATTGGCATAGCGTATAAACTGAAAGTTGACTTTATTGGTAAGTTTCTGGGCCATCAGTTGGCGTTTGCTTTTTTAATGATATTTACAATTCCCGTTGCACCGTCCATTTCTACCTCGTCGCCGGTTTCGAGCATTTCGAGCAGCCCTGTAATGCCTACTATGCAGGGTTTGCCCATTTCGCGCGAAACAATGGCGGAGTGGCTCAATAAGCTTCCCCGTTCAACCAGTATGCCCGATGCGGTCGGAAATAAAGTCACCCAACCCGGATCGGTACTTGAGGTTACCAGAATATCGCCGTTCAGGTTTTTCACATCAGTCGGGTTTCGCACAACCTGCACCCTGGCTTTTATCTGCCCGGGGCAGCATCCAAGACCGTTGATGCCGCCAGGGTGCAACATGTCTTTTTTATCGGCATAAAACTCGTTGCCCAGATAAACCACCCCGTTGGTTTTAATACGCTCCCGGGTAGTACGCGCCTCGAATTCGCTGTACTGTTTTTTACGAAGAGCAATTAAATCTTTGAGATTAAAGTTCACGGATGTGCCTTTAACGTAGTCGGATATTTCCTGCCGTGTGAGGTAAAAAATATCGCGGCTGTTTTCTAAAATTCCTTCCGCGTAAAACCTGTTGCCGAGTTCGCAGAAAATATCGCGCACCACGCCAAATGCCCTGGTGCGTTCGTAGCGAAGGTTTTCGCGGGCGCTCACCGTGCTGCGCGCCCGTTTGAGAATGTAATTAAAAAAAAGACGGGCCATGGGTTTTCCCTTCAGGGCTGTTTTTACTTTTTGTTCGGCCAGCTCCCTGAGCTCAATGTCTGTGCTTTTAAGGAAGCCTTTTTCACTCACGCCCTGTTCAATGTAGGATTTAATGAGTTTCAAAAATGCCAGCGGATCCTGCCTGTACGTTACGGTTTCCAACTTTAATTCTCCAACGCAACGGTTGCCGAATTTCTCAATGTATTCGTCAATCTGTTGGAGTATAGCGGCCGGAAGTTCTTTTTTATGATAGCGGCTCAAAAAATTTTCAGCGGGTTCGTCGGCTATCTGTTTTGCAAGTACGCCATTCGCCTGGATTTCGGTGGCCAGTTTCACGCATCGGTGCATGGGTTCGGTGGAGATTATGTCGCGCGCGCCGCAGAGTAAGTCGTTTTGCACATTGCTTTCTGCGCCGCAATGTTTTATCGCCAGTTTCTGAAGAACGCCAAAATAAATCATTGCAAAAAAGTCGTTCACCAGCGGGGCTTTCCATTTTTTGAGCAGTGTTTGTTCAAAATCAGAATACAGCGCCATTAATTCATGAGGGTTTTTTTTGGAAAAATCGTGGCCATTAAACTCCTGAAGTTTGGTGTTGAAGTCTGCCATGAATTTAACCCGCATTTGTGGAAGTGCCCTCAGGTTTTTGAGTAAAATACGAACCATGTTAAACACGCGGAGCCTTTCGCTAAAGGCGCTTCGTTTGGGCACATCTTTCAATTCAAAGCGTTCTTTTACGCCCATCATTTTTTCCATAAACCCGGCGTTGAGTGAGTAGCCCGGAAGGAGGGCCAGGGCCTTGTACCAGCTTAACAGGTTGTAATATACCCGCCCGTTAATTAACCCGAGCATATTGGCAAACACCTCTTTGTTTTTTTCCACTTCCTTTTCAGAAACACCCATTAGCATGGCAAATTGCCTGTAAACGGCTTCATAAACCGGCAGAATAAACGAAAAGGTGAGCGGCGTTGTCACACCAGGATAGGATTCGATAATGTTGCTGTTGTCCCATATCACAAACTCGCCACTGCTGTCGGCCAGCGATGTATGCGAGGTGATGGGCCTGGTTTGAAGGAGAAAAAGTTCATCACCGCACACAGCAAATTCAATGTCCTGATACGAATGATAATGTTTGTAAAGTCTGTCAAGAACGTTGCTCAGTTCGGCGACGTGCTCGTTGCGAATAGATGGGCTGTGAATGTTTTCTTCGTTTACGGCAGTGATTTTCGTGCCACCTTCGCTGCCCTGCACCAGTTTGTGTTTTTTGGCAACAATCTTTTTTTCAACGCTACCATTTCCTTTAACAATAAACGTGTCGGCATCCAGTTCGCCCGAAACAAGACCCTCGCCAAGGCCAAACACCGCGCTCACCAGTTTTTCGCGGCGGTTGCCGCTCACAGGATTAATGCCAAACGCCACACCGGCAGCGTCAGCATCAAGCATCACCTGTATAATTACCGCAATTCCCGCGTCCTGAGGCAGGCCATTGGTTTTACGGTATTCCTGTACACGTTCCGAATAGGCTGAAAGCCATACATCTTTTATTCTTTGTGCAAGCGATGCACGGTTTACAAAAAGATAGGAACTGAATTGTCCGGCGAACGAAAACTGTTTACCGTCTTCTGCACTGGCAGATGAACGCACCGAGTAAAAAGCGGAAGGCAGAGACGCTACAATGCTTTGAATAAGGTTTTCCTCAAAGGTCATGGCATGAATGGCCGCTGTTGCCTGTGCTTTTCCTTTTACAATGTCGCGGCACACTTCGGCGGGAATTACAACGAAGGGCGGTACTCTGAATCCCAACTGCTGCAACACAAAAAGATTCCGGGCTTTGCCGCCGCAATCGTAATGGCTGTTATGTTCTTTTAAAACAATCATGCATTAACGAGTTGTTTAAGCATGGGTATTGCGCCCAGCGAGAAATACATGCCAATGGTCCAAAGGGCTGAGGCGTATTCAATGAACCTGCTCCTTGTTTTATTTTCTTTAGCCAGGAACAACCATCCTGGAATACTGCAAACAATAAAAATGGCACTTAATATAGCAAAACCCCAGGCGCCATATCCTGCATAATAACAAGCCGTTATGGCAAAACCAAGGGTAATGAACAGAATCAATAACCACAAACGTGTGGCGCGTGCAGCGCCCATCATGGTGGAGTAGGTGTTGAATTCTTCATTTTCGGGAGTGCGTATTTTGCGGCCAATTTCAAGAACGATGCCGTTCATAAACGAAACGGCAAAAAAGAACAATAGTCCTTTAGGTGCTTCGGCCCCTGCCATAAGCCAATCAAGGCCACTGGCATACATGTCAACTAGCGGAATAATAAGCATGTGGGATACTACATACCAGAACGGATGTTTTTTGAGCCATTCGCCTACAAAAAATTCTTTGCCCATAAGGCACAGGTATGCAATAACGAGTGCGTAGAGAAGAAACATTTTAGGGAAAAAGAGGGCATTAATCACAATCTGAAAAAGAACGGTTAAGGCGCCAAGCCATGCCAGTTCGCGCAGGCTAACCAAACCGCGGGGTACCGGCAGTTGTCGTCTGTAACGGGCATCATCCTCGCGGTCTTTGAACTCATCAAAAATCCGTACAAGCAGAAAGAGGGTAACGGTTGTGGCAATGCCGGTGAGAAAAA
>CALMNJ010000295.1 GCA_937868675.1 uncultured Bacteroidota bacterium
AATCCTAAAATTTTAGCTATCTCAGTATTAGTTTTGTTTTCTACAACCAGTTTCAGAATTTGCATTTCCTTTTCTGAGAACTCCTGTAACTGAGGTTCCGGGCCAGACTTTGTTTTTTTGTTAGAGGTTCGGTTAGATAGTATTGACGTAATCTGCTCATCAAAATATCTGCCACTTTTATAGACAGTTGTTATAGCCTGCACCAATGTATCAAACTGGCATCGTTTTGGTAAAAAAGCAGCGGCACCTATCTGAATATACTCCGTAATGAACGTCTCGGAATAATATGCGCTAAGAATAATAACTTTTATTGACGGATATGACTTTGCAATAACTTTAAGACAATTTTTTCCATTCATGACAGGCATTTCAATATCCAATAAAATAATATCAGGTTGCCTTTTTTTGAGCTTGTTTATTAATTCCTCACCGTTGGCTGCGTCAAGAACTACCCTTATACCTTTTTCGTTTTCAAGCAACGAGGCATAGCCTTGCCTAACAATATCATGATCGTCAGCAATTCCTATTTCAATTGGCCTTTTCATTGTTTGTTATTGGTATTGTAAGACTAATCAAAGCCAGATCATCTTCACTATGATAGTTAAGCTGTCCGTTTAAAAGGGTGGTACGCATTTTTATGGATTTAAGTCCCAAACCTTTAGAGGTGTCTGTTTTATGCTTCATCTCCGCATTTGTAACCACCATGCCATCATGCTGTATCAATATTAGTAATTCATTGTCAGTATTGTTCGCTTTCATCACCAAATAGGTATAGCCCGAATGTTTCACCACATTATGTATTAGTTCAAGGCAAAGACGGTAAATATTTAACTGTTCATCGTTCCTGAAAGGAATTAAGCCGACAAAATTGGTATTGTCTTCAAAATCTGCACGAGCGTAATCCGCATCGCTTATCTGCTTAAAATACTCTTTAAGCGCCTTAAATACCCCAAAGCTTAATAATACTGGAGGAATCAAATCATGCGAAATGCCTCTTACACGGCTGATAATATTGTCAACTGAACTCACCGCCTCCATAAGCTCATTCTTATTAAACCGTTCGGTGCCGAAATTGCGATAGCCTCGCTCAAGGTTTATTCCAAGCCCACTCAGCATCGGGAGAATTTCGTCGTGCATATTACGGGCAATTTTTTCACGCTCCTCATCTTCTGCCTGTCTTGCTGCTTTAAAGCTCTCTATCTGCTTTTCAAACTCAATGGTTTTTAGCCTGGTTTCCTTTTGTAATAGTTTCTTTTTATAAACGTTGAAAATTACCATCAACAAAAGCGCCATCACCAGCATGGCAAGCACCCCTGCCATCACAAATAAGCCAACTATCGGGGGTGTGCTTTCCATACGCCGATTGCTAAAATAATATTAAATGCAATATTTGTTACCAAATGCAGACTATACAGGTAATAATACTGCTGAAGGCCGCATTTTTCGAGATAAACGGTAAACAGAAACAAAAAAAAGCCCATGCTGAAATAAAGTAAAAAGGCGGAGTTTATCCAGATAAAATAAGGCTCGGAAATATTTACATCATTAATTTCAGTAATTACTTTTTTAAAATAAAGCCCGGTTAGAATTATAAAGAACCACGCCTCAACTGTATTCATCACATTGTCGGGTTGGTTAAAGCCATGCCTTATAACCAGCATGTAAAATGCAAGAATTAAGTACCCTGCAAACAGCAATGTAATGGATACTCTGGAACGGCGTGACTGAAATTTTATAAAATATATCCAGGAAATAAAAAATGTTTCAAGCAATGTGAAACTGTTACGGACAATATAATTTTCCTTACTTATAAAAAAGAATAACGTATTCAGTGTCTCAGTTAATGTCGAAACAACGATATAAATAAAAAGCACCTTCATTGCAAGGTTTAGGCTTCTTAACCTGACAACACCTACGATAAGGGGTACTAATACGCTTACTACTGATATAAAAGAAATCGCACTAAAAATTAGTGACGAATTCATTAAGAATTAAGTGGATTATTTGAAGCACAGGTTGGTGGACAGTTGATAGACCGTTCCGCTAAAAGGCCATTGTATAAGTCGTTTCCTGCCGCGTCAACGCCTGTTATAATTAGTTGTTTTACCCCAACGTCATTAATAGCATAATAAATTCGTATGCCAACGCAATTTTGTTGTGCCAGAATAGCCTCAATAGCTGCTCCGCCAAAATAATGGCCAATAATTGAATTTGGGTTTGCATCCCTGTATGCTTTTGTCCATTCCGATGCTGTTCCTAATGCAATCGAATGATCTTCGTTTCCTGTAAATGCCATAAGTTTGATTTAATTGTCAGATATAATGAGTACCCTAACTATAGCCCAAATATATGGAAATTTAGTTTCTGACCTATTTAGACAGATGGCATTATGCTGCCAATGTGCGTACCTCCAATTTCCAGTATAATTACTGGTTATTAAAAGGAATTATAAACCTCCGGGTTGGTTGCGTTTTTGGGTTTTCTTAAAAATAGCAACAGGGCAGGTAAACTCAAATCTTCTTATCCAGTTGGTTGATTTTAACACCCCGAACCCATAAACACTTAAACGCGCCCTTATGAGCGCTCTTTCAGAAGAAAAGTTCCTCTTTCCAGCCTCCTTTTTTGGATTTGGTACCGCTATAATGGTGGTGATGAGTTTGTTATTTCTTATGCGCGTTGAGAGCGTAATTTTAGTGTGGCCTACCTGCTTAATAAAATTAAGTATATCCTCTATTATCTGATAATATACTACTTCGATTGGCGGGTCGAATGATTTGGGAGCCACCTTGTAATTACCAGATTCATAAAGGATTCCTGTTTCCTTTTTCATTGACAAAAGCAAGCCTTCCACACACTTTTCAATTCCCAGGATTCGCAATTTTCTGGGAAAAGCCATGTTTGTGATTTTATTAAGTTCTGCAATACTTTCATCAAGACAATCATTTATTGCAATTAGCCTGTCTTTAAAATCCTTTGGCAACCGCTGGTTTTTTAAAGGCTTATTGATGATTAATTTTAATAGCGATAAACTGGTAGTGTGTTCGTGTAGTTCGCGCGCGAATTTTTCTATACGTAAGTAATCCTGATTAATCAGGAGTTTCGCCTCTTTAAATAATCTTTTATCATTCATTGTTCAAAAGGGGTTTTTTGCTAATATATTTTAGGATTTGGCCCCTGAACGATTGAGCCAGGAAATAATTATCCAAAATAGAGGTAATTTACCCCAATTGGTAAATATTTAACAAATAAGGAACTAACAAAACTTTACTTTTTTAGGGAACTTAGCTGAATAGACGATCAAAATCCATGATGCTGAGGAGTACAGAAAAAATTAAAATTATTATAGTTGACGATCATAAAACGTTCAGACAGGGACTTGCCAGCATACTTAGTGATGAAAAAATTGAAACCATTGCTGAGGCACAAAACGGACAGGAGTTGCTTACAATGCTTGAAGTTGAAGGATTATGTCCCGATGTTATAATGCTTGATTTGCAGATGCCGGGTATGGACGGGAAAGAAACCCTGACCAGACTCAGAAAAAAGTACCCGGCGTTCAAAGTTATCATACTCAGTCAACATCAAGACAACTCAATTACCAACCAACTCAGGCTATTAGGTGCCAATTCCTTTATCAGTAAAAATACGGATAGTAAACTTATTGCTGAGACGATTCGTAATGTTTACTTCATAAACACCTATAACAACATCCCTAAAAAAGTCAAAACCACATTCACCAAGGTGGAGATAGAACTTATCCCCTATATTATGTCTGGTAAAACAATAAAGGAGACGGCTGAATTAACCGGACGCTCCGTAAAAACAATAGAGGGTTATAGGAATCGGTTGTTTGCGAAAACAAAAACAAGTAGTGCTGTGACTTTTGCTGCCTTTTGTGCTAAAGAGGGTTTAGATTTTTTGGGCGGTGAAGGGTAAACC
>CALMNJ010000296.1 GCA_937868675.1 uncultured Bacteroidota bacterium
GTCCCGTGTGTACGAAAGGCCCTGGCGCGAAATGGTGGTATTGGTGGCTATTACTCCGGCTATTTTGCTGTCTCTCACAATCTCAATAATGTCGTCCAATTGCGTGTCAGTAAGGTCGGGGGCTATTTTAAGAAGTATGGGTTTTGGCTTGCTCTTTTGCCGGTTGGCATCCTGTATGGCGTTTAACAGTGTTTTTAGGGGTTCTTTCTCCTGAAGCGCACGTAAATTAGGTGTGTTTGGTGAAGACACATTTACCACAAAATAATCAACTGCATCAAACAGCTCATGAAAACAGGTAAGGTAGTCCTGGGTTGCGTTTTCATTCGGTGTTAGTTTGTTTTTACCAATATTTCCACCAATAATCAGGCTTTTATCACTTCTGTGTTGAAGCCTTTTAGCAGCTTCTTTCACACCCTTATTGTTAAAGCCCATCCGGTTAATAATGGCTTCGTTTTTTAGGAGCCTGAATAAGCGCGGTTTGTCATTGCCAGGCTGGGGCAGGGGGGTTAAGGTGCCAATTTCGATAAAGCCAAAGCCAAGTTTGCCCAATTCGTTAAATGCCAGAGCGTCCTTATCGAGCCCGGCTGCAAGTCCTACCGGATTCTTAAAATCAAGGCCAAACACCTTGCGGTGCAGGGCCGGGTGGTTTGTTTTGTAAAAGGCACTCATAAAACCCGATACAAGCGGCAGCCTTAACAGTCTGAATGTAAGATGGTGGGCGGCTTCAGGGTTAAACCGGAAAAGAAAAAACTTAAGAATGGAATACATAAACGTCGTTAAAATTAACTTAAAATATAGTCCACTGGGTACAAACCAACAGGCTGTTAAAAAAAAGGAGTCAAAAAAAATGATTTTTTCTTGTGGGTTATAAAAAAACAGTATCTTTGCTCCCAAATTTAAAAAAACAAAAACCAGTCAAAAATGAAAAAAGTATTATCACTGATTGCCGTTGCTGCAATGACAACTGCTTTCGTTGCTTGCGGTCCTTCAAAAGAAGAGATCGAAAAGCGTGAAAAAGAAAAAAATGATTCAATTGCTGCTGTAGAAAAAACAAAAGCTGACTCTATCGCTGCTGCTCAGGCTGCTGAGCAAGCTGCTATGGAAGCCAACCAAAAAAGAATCGCCGACTCAACTCGTATGGCTGATTCTATTGCTGCTGCCAGCAAAAAAGGTGGTAAAAAATAATCAGAGACGCTGTTCACTGAGAACCCTGCCCCAAAAGGCAGGGTTTTTTATTTTGCTTTTTTTTGAAATCATCGTTGAACCTTTTCCTCATCCGCGCATACTAATATCAAAACTAAACAATCATGAAGCGCATCCTCACCGTGTTACTCCTCATCAACGCCTTATGGCACACAGCACAAACGCCCGAACAGATATACGGCAACGCCCGTCAGAAAAAAAACCAGGAATATTACCGGCAACAGGCACTGGCCTGGAAAAAAGAAATTGATAAAAACCCGCAAAACGCCAACGCCTGGTACAACTATTATTACACCCAGCGCAATCTCATGTATAACGACACAAATGCCGCGGCCCGGGAACAAATTTACAATGGCATTAAGCGCCTTATCGCCGACATGGAGAAAAACATACCCGACAGTTACGAGTACAACCTGTGCAAATGGATGTCGGGGGGCATGGACATGTCACTGCTTAAATATCTCAAAAAAGCCGTTGAAATTAATCCCAACCGAACCGAACACCTTGACTACATGATAAACATTGGCGAAACGGAACGTGAAATAAAAGACCGCGAACTGTACAGCCTCAAAAAGTTTGATGCGGGCTTGTTTTCAACAGGTATAATTTATTACAACTACAATGTACTGCAGAGCCTCGAACCAAACAGCATACTTGTAACATCGGGCGACAACGACACCTATCCCGTTTGGTTGCTTCAGGCCATGGGCATCAGAAAAGATGTGGTGGTAATCAATTCCAGCCTGGCACACATGGATGCGTACCGGGCTCGGATTTTTGAAGAACTTGGAATCCCAAACCGCTATAAAAATGGGGCCGGAAATGCCGATGAGGCAAATGCCTTTGCTTCCAATTTTATTAAAGATGTGGCCGCCAACAAAAAAAAGCATCCTGTTTATGTGGCCCTCACAACGGCCTGCGATGCCAGATACACCGATAGCATACAGGACAAACTATTCATTACCGGACTGGCATACAAATTCAGCAATACCAGCATTGACAACCTGGCCCTGCTGAAGCGGAATTTTGAACAAAACTATGCCCTGGATTATTTGGACAAACCTTTTTATAAAGAACTTTCGCCCGATATGGTAAAACTTATCAATGAAAACTATATTGTGCCCATGCTTACACTCTACGATCACTATAAACTATCGGGCGATGCGCAACGCCAGGCATGGTTAAAGGCCAAACTGGAGTTGGTGAGCCGGCAAACCGAATCCGAGAAAGATGTAAAAGCCCACCTGCAGGATTAAACATTGTTAGGACCTAAAAAGGATATCAGTCGCTTCAGCGACGAGGAGCTCATGAGTCTTATGGTCAAAGGCAACCGTTATGCCTTTGAACGGCTTTATGAGCAGTATTTTAACCGCCTGGTTTGGTTTGCCCGTGGCTTTGTAAAGGAAGAAGAGCAGGTGCGTGATCTGGTTCAGGATGTGTTTTTGAGGCTCATTGAAAAACCTGAAATGTTTGATACCGACCAGAAATTTTCAACTTGGATTTATGTGGTAACGGCCAATCGCTGCAGGCAACACCTGAGGGATAACAGTAACCGCCTGCGTATAATGCGCGAAGAGTTTGGAGAAGAACCAGAGGCTTATGTACACAATGTATTTGCTTCAGATAAAGCCATTGTGCGCGATAAAGTGCAGGAAGTATATGCATCCCTTTCAGTTAAAGAAAAAGGCATTTACAACCTGCGTTTTGTGGATGAAAAAACCATACGCGAAATTTCAGAAATACTTCAAATTCCTGAAGGCTCGGTGAAATCAGGAATTTATTACCTGCTTAAAAAATTTGCATACCACCTTAAAGATATTTGAACCATGCAACATAGTTTTGAAAACATCCCAAATCACATTTTTGAACAGATCGAAAAACAAAATTTCGACAGATTAACTAACGAAGAAAAGAGGGAAGTGCTCGTGTACTTCTCCCAGGAGGAGTATAACGAGTTGCGGCAGGCCTCACTGGATATAAAGTCAGCCGGGATACCCCGGCCAGAAATGGAGCAACTGAAGAAGGCTGCGCTTGCCTTTTACGACAGCCGTCATTCTCAAAAAATAAAACCGGCACCCTTGCTGTTGTGGCAGGCTGCCGCCGTAGTTCTATTGCTTTTATGTGGTTGGCTTTTTTATATGTGGAGCAAGACGGGAATACAGAAAACAAGCCTGCCAGTGGCAGTTCACGACACAATTTATGTACAACAACCGCAACTCATCAACACGGTGCACGATACGCTTACTGTTATACGCACTTCGAAGTTAAACACTTCTGATATGCAGGTACCTCAAGCCGATGCGAAACCGGTTTCTGCACCCGCTAATGGGAGTGTTGAGATACTGACACTTGAAGAGCATCGCAAAATTTCGGCCTCGGCCCCCGGAAACTGCATGAAAAACGACAGCCTTTTAAGAAAATTCGGGTTTGTGTCGCTTTAGCCGGCTTTTATGGGCTACTTTTCATTTCCTACAGAAGTGTAACAACTTGTAATAAAACTGATAATCAGTTTGATAAAGCGATTTTGTTAAATTTATCAAGAACCTAGATACCAGTAAGTTAAAAAATCCACAGCCTCACATTCCTATCCTATATTCTGAGTATATTTGTAGCCCGTTTTTAAATAAGGCTTAAAGACAAAAAAAATAAGTTTAACCGCTCGGGTTGGCCTTATCGGCCCGATACAATTAAAATAAAATGGCTCAAAAAACGCCAGTAGTTGGTAATCCGGATTTT
>CALMNJ010000297.1 GCA_937868675.1 uncultured Bacteroidota bacterium
AACGTGAGTGTTGGTTATAGTTTACACTCAAAAAACAGCCACTTATAAAGGCTATGGGCACCTTGGTCATCATCTGTACATTTCACTTACTGCTTCCGTTTAAGGGTGTATCACGTTAACGTGGTATTGCTAACAGCTTGAATTTTGAAGACCTTACTGCATACAGTACATTGATTACCTTACACCAGCAACCCTTTATTGACATAGCATCATGGCGGATAAAATGGCCGGTAGCAATACCAAAAAAATGTGACGCGGCTGGTGATAGGTAAGGCCAACGTAGTAAATGGCCTGCTTATTTGCAGGGCTTTAGCACCAAATACGTGAGGGTGCTTCTGCATTTAATACATAGAAGCAGGCATTGCAGTTGCCTATCGTACATAAAACCGATAGGCCAAGAAAACGGAGTCGTCTGATTTTTTGCTTAATCAAGCAGCGCCTTCAGGTGCGCCAGCGTGGACGGGTCGCTCCAGTCAACATACCCCACACTTTCTTTTTTTACGTCAAAATTTTTATCAAGCAAATACGTGGTGGGTATTGAGTAAATACCCAGATCAGCAAAAGGCTTAGCCAGCTTTAAAACCACAAAATCGGGATGCAGGCTTTGCGCAAATAAATCAACCTGCGCAGGTTCCTCATCGCTTATCACCAGCACCTGCACGTCGGCCAGTTCGGTGCTTTTAATTTTGCCTATGGTTTTAAGCTCATGCCGGCAGGGCCCGCACCACGAAGCACTGAAACACAGTATGGTTTTCCGGCCCTTAAAATTGGCCATGTTTACCGCCTTGCCTTCCACCGTGCTCAGTTGCAGCGAGTACAGGTTGAGTTTGGGCGCTACACGGTACTTATTGTAAACATAAACGCCCCCCAGTAAAAGTGCTATTAGCAACGGGGCATAAAGCCATTTTTTGTTCATATAAATTATTAAAAGCCGGCGGTTAATTGATTTAGCACAAGCGGCTGGCAGGGTTTAAAAATACGAATAGATTTGCAGGCTGAACCGTGTTTATTATTAGCAGGATATTGAGGATTTTGTTGAGGGTCATTATTGGCTTTTTCATTCTTTCCATTGGCAGCACTTTGCTGTTCAGGTGGGTGCCCGTGCCCATCACCCCGCTCATGGTGATAAGATGTTTTGAACAAAAAATGAACGGCAAACCCATCACCCTGAAGCACGACTGGGAACCGCTCGAAAACATTTCGCCCAAACTGCAACTGGCCGTGGTGTGCAGCGAAGACCAGAACTACCTGAAACATTTTGGTTTTGACTGGAAAGCCATTGAAAAGGCCATGCGCGAAAACGAGGGCGGAAAAAAGCTGAGAGGCGCCAGCACCATTTCGCAGCAAACAGCAAAAAATGTATTTTTATGGCCAGGGCGTAGTTATGTAAGAAAAGGGTTTGAGCTTTACTTTACCTTGCTCATAGAACTTTGCTGGAGTAAAGAACGGATTATGGAAGTGTACCTCAACAGCATTGAGATGGGCGACGGGGTTTATGGAGCCGAAGCGGCAGCGCAGCACTGGTTTGGAAAAAAAGCCGGCAAGCTTAACAAAGACGAATGCGCGGCGCTGGCGGCCATACTGCCAAACCCCCGAAAATACAAAGCTAACCCGCCCGGAAGTTATGTTGCCATGCGCATAGGATGGATAAAACAACAAATGGACTTCTGGGGCAATAAACTGGATTATAATAAGTATAACGACGAAGAGGGTTCCGGAAACGGAGCCGTGAAAAAAGAGAAAAAATAAATGAATCGCTTTCACATAGTTACTGTTTTGCTCCTCATGTTCCTTAATTGCAGCAACTCTACCAACCCGCCCTACCGCGAAAAAGCAAAAACAGCGATACCGGCCACCACAAGTGCGCTCAGCAAAGAACAAAAACTGCTGGCCTCCAGGCTAAACGACCTGTTTGTACAGTTTAACCGCTCAGGTATTTTTAATGGCAGTGTGCTGGTAGCGCGTTCGGGCAAAATAATTTATCAAAACGCCCTGGGTTTTTCCGATAAAAAAAACAAAAGCGCCCTCACCGACTCTTCCATGTTCCAGCTGGCTTCGGTATCGAAGGTAATTACCTCTACGGCGGTGCTTATGCTGCACGAGCGCGAAATGCTCGATATTAATAAAACCTTTAAAAGTTATTTCCCGGATTTCCCTTACGAGGGCGTTACCATTAAACAATTGCTTAATCACCGTTCGGGACTGCCCAACTATTTGTATGTTTTAAACCACGAGCTGTACCAGCCAAATTACCAGATGAGCAATGCGGATATGTATAACTATCTGGTAAGTAAAAACCCGAAGCGTTACGCAAAACCCGATTTACGCTTTGATTACTCCAACACCAACTATGCCCTGCTTGGCCTGCTGGTTGAAAAAGTAAGCGGCAAGCCTTACAGCGACTTTTTGCGCAACGAGTTATTTCTGCCATTAGGAATGAAACACACCGCCACCATCCGCGATATTGACATTAACGATCCCAAAACCACCAAGCCTTACGATTTGCGCTGGCGCCAGGTATCGTTTGATGCCAGTGATTATGTGGTGGGCGATAAAAGCATTTATTCAACCGCTTACGATCTTTACCTGTTTAGTGAAGCCCTTTACAACAACCGTATTATAAAGCCCGAAACACAGCAAATGGCCTACACCCCTTACAGCAGGGTGGCCGGCGACCGCTGCTATGGGCTTGGCTGGCGCATTGTAAACAGCAACGATCCCATAAAAAAAGAGGTTTATCATAACGGCTGGTGGCATGGTTACCGCACCGCGTTTCACCGCCGCCTGAAAGACACCCTCACGGTGGTGATTCTTAGCAACCAGCTCAACCATTCGGCCTTTCACGCAGCCAGGGTCATGCAGATTATTGACAGCAATACCCTGACCGCCGGCGAAGGCTACGACGACTAACTTAAAAAAAGCAGCCTGAATTGCTACCCCTTTACTTAAAAGAAATACGAAGTTTTCTGAGTTCCCTGGTGGGGTATATCGCCATTAGCGTGTTTATTACCCTCATTGGTATTTTTATGTGGGTGGTGCCGGCCGAGGGTGGCGGATTTAATGTGCTTGATAACGGCTTTGCCAGCCTCGACCCACTGTTTACCATCGCACCATGGGTGTATTTATTTTTGATACCGGCCATTACGATGCGCTCTTTTTCCGACGAAAAAAAATCGGGTACCATCGAACTGCTGCTCACACGCCCGCTTACCGATATGCAGATTGTGCTGGCCAAGTATTTTGCCGGGGTAAGCCTGGTGGCCGTTTCGCTGCTGCCCACCCTGGTTTACTATTACAGTGTGCACACCCTTGGCGCGCCAAAAGGCAATATTGATACCGGTGGCATGTGGGGCTCCTACATCGGCCTGTTGTTTCTTGGCACTGGCTTTGTTTCGATTGGTGTGTTTGCCTCGGCCATTTCCGAAAATCAGGTAATTGCTTTTATCATCGCCATGCTGCTCTGTTTCCTCTCTTACATGGGTTTTGAGTTTGTGGCCCAGAGCGGCGTGTTCGGCAAATACGATGCGTTTTTTAAAGCACTCGGCATCAACGATCACTACATCAGCATGAGCCGCGGGGTAATTGATACCCGTGATGTGCTTTATTTTGTGAGCGTGGCCACTATTTTTAACTTGTTAACCAAACTGGTATTGCAAAGCCGCAAATGGTAAAACAGGCACATAAAAGCAGTAAGCGCCGCGATGTTTTTTCGTTGCTGGTGCTGGTATTAATGGTGTTGCTTATCAACGCCGTGGGCTTTTATTATTTCAAGCGCTTCGATCTTACCTCCGAAGGCCGCTACACCCTCGCCCCATCTACCCGCCAGTTACTCAAAAACCTTGACGATGAAGTGTTTGTACGCGTTTATCTGAACGGCGACGTGAACCCCGGTTTTGGCAGGCTACGCAACGAGGCACGCGAAATGCTGGACGAGTTCAG
>CALMNJ010000298.1 GCA_937868675.1 uncultured Bacteroidota bacterium
CTGCCACAACATTGCAGAGCAGCATATATGCCATATTTGCGCTAACCCCGCGCGCGACGAAAGCACGGTGTGTATAGTGCAGGACTACCGGGATGTAATGGCCATTGAGAACACAGGGCTGTACCGCGGGCACTATCATGTGCTGGGCGGACTCATTTCGCCGCTTGAAGGCATCACACCTTCAAACCTTAATATTGACACCCTGGTGCAAAAGCTTCAGGAAAACAAAATCAAAGAAGTAATCCTGGCACTTAACGCTACAATGGAAGGCGAAACAACCTCCTTTTACATTTTCAGGAAAGTGGCGCCTTTTGATGTAAAACTTAGCGCTATTGCGCGGGGTATTGCCGTGGGCGATGAACTTGAATATGCCGATGAGGTGACATTGGGTCGAAGCATTACCAATCGTGTGCCCTTTGATTCGATGCTTAAAAAATAACTAATCAAAAAACGAAATTTTAATCCTTTGGTTGTAAGGCCGCCGCATTTAACTTTTTAGCTTCATAAAGGCAACGTGCGGCCATTTTGTTTTTTCCCAATGCCCTGTAGGAGAGCGCGCAGTAATACCATGCATCGCCGTTATCAGATTCAATACCAAGGGTGCGTTCAAAATCGTTTACCGCATTTGCGTATTGTTTCAGTTTGTAATGGTCAATTCCACGTAAAAAATAACAATCCACGTTGCTGCTGTCAACAGCGAGCTGCTTCGTGTAATCGCTGGCCGCCCCCGAAAAATCTCCAAGGCACTCGCGGGCCATGGCACGGTCGAAGTAAGCCATTGAGTCGCCTGGCGAAAGGGCGATAACGCGCGTGTAATATTCAATAGCGGCAGCATAATTTTTATGATGAAACGCCTCTATGGCGCAGCCATACAATTCGGTTCGCTGCGTTTGGCTGCGGGCTGTTGATGCTGTCATGCAAAACCAGCTTAGTATTATAAGCGCCGATATTCTCAAAGCAATTACAAAAATCGGATTTATATTTCAACCAGTGCGTTAAATCCGCTTGTGTTTGTGTGTGAATTTGAACACTTTTGTTGCTCGCAAAGGCGCGGCATGTTTAAACATCAGTATTTTTTTTTGTTCCTTTTTGCATGGAGATTCCTTGCGGCACAGCAGGAACCACTGAGCATTGCCGGACAGGCTCAGGGCACCACGTATCACATCAGCTATTTTGACACGCAAAACCGCGACCTGAAGCCCGATATTGACAGGATCCTCAGGAATTTTGATCAATCGGTTTCAACCTATCAGCCCAATTCTGTTATCTCACGCGTCAACAAAAACGATCCGTATGTGGAAGCCGACGAATGGTTTACCGCCTGCTTCAACAAAGCAAAGGAAGTATGGAAAAACACGGATGGTGCTTTCGACCCAACGGTGTATCCACTCGTAAATGCCTGGGGCTTTGGTCCTGGAAAAAAGCAGAAGATTGAAAAGAGCCGTATTGACAGCATACTGGCCTTTGTAGGATTCGGAACGGTAAAGCTGAAAGGCAAGCGGGTTCGCAAAAAAGATGCCCGCACCGGCTTAGACTTTAACGCGTTTGCGCAGGGCTACTCGGTGGATGTGGCGTCGCGCTTTCTTGAATCAAAAGGTATTACATCCTACATCGTTGAAATTGGAGGTGAAGTTTACGCGCACGGCAAAAAGCCCGACGGCGGCAACTGGACCGCAGGCATTGAAAAGCCCATTGATAACAAGGAAACAAAAAATGAGATTAAAGCCGTTGCTTTGCTGGAGAACATGGCCATTGCGACCTCGGGCAACTACCGGCGCTTTATTGTCGAAGACGGCGTGAAGTATGCGCATCACATTGACCCTAAAACGGGGTATCCTGCAAAGAACAACCTGCTCAGCGCTTCGGTATTTGCATCGGAGTGCATCACATCCGATGCTTACGCTACAGGTTTGCTGGTTATGGGCCTCGACAAAGCGAAACGCTTCCTTGAAAAACACAAGGAGCTTATGGCCTACCTTATTTACTCCGACGAAAAAGGCAACTACCAGATATTTATGTCGGAGGGGTTAAAAAAAATAATAACGGAGGGTGAATAACCTGACGGTTAGTCCGTGAGCACTATTTTGCGGCCCGTAGTACCGAAACCATTCGATACCCTTACAATGTAAACACCACGCGGATATTGCGCCACGTTAAGCGTTCTGGTTCCCGACGAAAGCGAGGTAAGTTTTTCTGAATAAACGATCTGCCCCATGGTATTCATCAGCTCAATACCGGTAGCCTTGTTATACTGGATATTCATCTCGGACGTTCCGGGATTTGGTGCGATGTTGAATTTTGGATTAAGGTATGTGAGCTTTTCAATCCCGGTGGGGTCAAGCGAGCAGGTGTAGGTTACCGAGGCTATGGTGGGGCAGGTTAAGGAAATAAGGCATGTATCTACAATGGTGGGTTCCCAAACCATACTCATTCCGGTAAAGTACGAATCGCCCGGAGGCGTTTCAACATCCTCGCACGGACCTTTGGTAAACGTATAGGTTTGCATCGTGGTTCCTGCACTGCCATGGTTCCAGGTTTCCTGAATGGTTACATGGTAAATGCCATCGGGAACAACCGTGCCATTAGAGGTGCCACTAACACCGTGCCCATCCCACGTAAATGTTTTGGCCGTGAAACCTGGAAGAGTGGCTCCCGTGGTAGCGTCCGTTTTATTGCAAAGCGACGAAAGAGCGTTTGAAGCGGGACCGCCTGAATTTACAGCCCAGTTTGGCAAATGATCTGAGGTGTTAGGTCCCACATAACGCATTTTCGTTTTTATAAAGTTTCCCTGATCGTCCTGTATCCACACGGCCATTACGCTTTTGGTGCCCTCGTAGCTGGGCGATTTAAATACCGGAGAAAAGGAGCAGGTTAAAATCCCTTCACTTTGTGAATGAAGCATTAGAGGGAAAAGTGTAAAAGATGCAAAAACGCAGGATAATATTTTTCTGTTGAGCATAGGTATCTTATAGGCGGCTAAATGTACAAAATGACCGCAATCTATCAAATGAAGTCGTTCATTAAAATAAGACCATTTAATACATGAAGTAAAACGCGTGATAACGGAGGGCAAAACATCCGGTTCCGCTTTTTAAAATGCCACTGTTCAGGCGTATTTGCCAACCAGATTATGTATTTCGATGAGCGGTTTCAGGAATTCTTCCAGGTCGTACACACAAAGTTGCGAAGCTGCATCGCACAGCGCCTTGGCCGGTTCGGGATGCGTTTCAATAAACACACCATCCACGCCGCTGGCTACCCCCGCCCTGCTCAGCACCGGCAGAAACTCGCGGGCTCCCCCTTTTACATCCGAACTGGGGATTCCATATTTACGAACGCAATGGGTGATGTCGAAAACAACCGGATAGCCAAGGTTATTCATGTGATAAAAACTTCGGGGATCCACAATCAGGTCGTTGTAACCAAACACATAACCGCGCTCGGTAAGAATCACCTTGTCGTTGCCCGCGTCCACGCATTTTTGTAAAGGGTGCTTCATATTGTCGGGTGCCAGAAACTGACCATGCTTAATATTTACCACCCTTCCGGTTTTAGCGGCGGCAACAATCAGGCTGCTTTGCATGCACAGATAGGCCGGAATTTGCAACACATCGCACACCTCGCCTGCTATCGCTGCCTGGTAACTTTCATGAATGTCGGTAAGCAGCGGAAAACCAAACTGCTCCTTCACCTTTGCAAGTATCTTCATGCCATTTTCAAGTCCGGGTCCGTCGTAGTATTTCAGGCTGCTGCGATTGTCCTTTAAAAAACTGCTCTTGTAAATAATTTTTATTTTCAGTCTTTCGCCCACTTCTTTCAGCTTTTCGGCTGTTTGCATCATTATTTTTTCGTCTTCAATTACGCAGGGACCGCTAATAAGGAAT
>CALMNJ010000299.1 GCA_937868675.1 uncultured Bacteroidota bacterium
TATATTTAATAATAAGAGAGTTAAAATCTTCACGGCCGGGCCGGAAGCTTTCTGAACTCCATGCCGCTTTCATTTACCCGGTCACCGGTAAGGGGCAAAAACACCAGCGCCGCGCACTGAAAATTCCGATGGTCCACCATCAGGTTACCTGTTTCCAGCAAACTGATGCGCGAGCGCATGCGGCCGAACACATTGAGTACAAAATAAAAATCGAATTTGATTTTGTGCACATACACATCGCCATTGCGGATTCGGTATTTTACGGTTTTAGAAGCCACCAGCGAATCGCCGCGCATCACCGTTACCTGCAGGCGGCGTTCACTTAAGGCATGCAGTAACACCGAATAACTTTTGCGGTGCGCCACATCGCGCCACCAGTACTTTTTAAAAGTGAAGGCCAGATCAAGGCTGGCCGCGAAGGGCCTGTTGCAAAACACAGCATACTCACCATCGAGCCGCGAAAGATTTTGTTGGTTTAATTCAATCCGGTTATGCACCGCTTCAACGTCTTGCACGGTGCGGCACGAAATAAGACCAAGCACCAAAACAAGAGCAAACAGAAGATTGTTTTTACCTGCCATGGTGTTTCCCAACTTTAAGAATGAGTTTCCAGGTTGCCGTTTTTACGGAAGCCTCTTGTCCCCACTGTGTTTGCAAAGCATCTCGTATTAAACCGGTGGGATCGGTTCCGTATTTCGTAATGTACTTTTGGGTGGCCGACCATGTCTGCAAAAGGCCGGTAACATCATCAAGCCCTAATTGTTTTTGTATTTCAAAGTTGGGTGTGATGATGGTTTCGAAAGGAAAAGGAATGTCTCTGTATTCCGTTTCAATCAATCTGTTTTCGGGCAGCCAGAACTCCCCCACCCGCTCATCGTGAAAATTGCGGATTATCTCATCCACTCCCGGTTCAATGTTTGGCAAACCATAAGCCCATACGGCGATGATGCCTCCGGGCTTCAGCACCCGTTTTACTTCAGCATAAAACGCCTCGAACTTAAACCAGTGCAGGGCCTGGGCCACGGTTACCAAATCAACCGAAGCGTTCGATAAGCCCGTGCTTTCGGCGTTTTCAACCTTAAAGGTAATGCGCTCGTGAGGCTTAGTTTTGTTTAGTTGCCCGGCACTGGCATCGCTGGCGTAAACGTGTTTGTAAAAGGCGGTGAGGCTGTGGGCCGCCTGCCCGTTGCCGGTGGCACAATCCCAGGCCCTGTCGTGTTCCGGCGAAAGGTCGCTCAGGTATTTAAATAGCGCGTCGGGATACGAGGGCCTGTAGCGGGCATAAATAACGGATTGTGTTGAGAAATTATCTTTAAAAGTCGACACCTGAACTAAAGCATATTCTCAAACTTAGCAAAAGCCCGTATTAAAACCAAAACCCATAAAACATGGTATTATGTCCCAAAATAAGATGGCCAAAGGCCAATACGGCAGTTGACTGCGCCAAATCGCGCCGTTTTTGCAGCTTTTTTAAACTGGAACATTTTGTGGTTGTAAGAAGAATGAATAAATGAAATGGACTGTTTAAATTTACCGATAAGCGGCTGAGGGATTGTAGCGGAGGCCGCAAGGCAGAGCCCGCTGACAGACAACATAAAAACAAAAACATCAGTTACACCATACCACACAAACATTATGAACCTTAATAATTACACCATTAAATCGCAGGAAGCCATACAACAGGCAGTGCAGATTGTAAGTGCCAACGGACAGCAAACCATAGAGCCCGCTCATTTACTTAAAGGAATACTTGAGGTGGATGAAAGCGTAACGCCTTTTATTTTGAAAAAGCTGAATGTAAACGCGGCTACTTTCGGACGCATGGTGGATAGCACCATCCAATCATACCCTAAAGTGAGCGGCGGGCAGCCGGGTCTTTCTTCGGCCTCAAACACAGCCCTGCTAAAAGCCACCAACTACTTAAAAGAATATAAGGACGAATACGTTTCGATAGAACACCTGCTGCTGGGTTTGATTAACGCCGGCGACAGCACCTCGGCCATGATGAAAGACATGGGCCTGAAAGAAAAAGAAGTGAAGGCTGCCATTGCCGAACTGCGCAAGGGCGAACGCGTTACCAGCCAGAGCCAGGAAGATACTTACAACTCGCTTGACAAATTTGCGATTAACCTTAACAAACAGGCGCAAAGCGGCAAGCTTGATCCTGTAATTGGTCGCGACGAGGAAATACGCCGCGTGTTGCAGATACTTTCGCGCCGCACCAAAAACAATCCCATTTTGGTGGGCGAACCGGGTGTGGGCAAAACCGCCATTGCCGAAGGACTGGCGCATCGCATCATAAGCGGCGATGTACCCGAGAATTTGAAAAGCAAACGGGTGTACTCGCTCGATATGGGCGCACTGATTGCCGGCGCCAAATTTAAAGGCGAGTTTGAAGAACGGCTTAAATCGGTCATTAAAGAGGTGATTGGTTCAGACGGCGATATTATTTTGTTTATTGACGAAATACATACGCTTGTGGGGGCTGGCGGCGGTGGCGAAAGCGCCATGGATGCCGCCAACATTTTGAAGCCCGCGCTTGCCCGTGGCGAGCTGCGAGCCATTGGTGCCACCACACTTAACGAATTCCAGAAATATTTTGAAAAAGACAAAGCGCTCGAGCGCCGCTTTCAGAAAGTGATGGTGGATGAGCCCGGCGCGGAAGATGCCATTTCGATACTGCGCGGTATTAAAGAAAAATACGAAACACACCACAAGGTGCGCATTAAAGATGAAGCCATTATTGCCGCCGTGGAACTGAGCCAGCGCTATATAAACGATCGCTTTTTGCCCGACAAGGCCATTGACCTGATGGACGAGGCTGCCTCCAAACTGAGGATGCAGATAAACTCGATGCCCATTGAACTGGATGAAGTGGAACGCCGCATTATGCAGCTGGAGATTGAACGCGAAGCCATAAAACGGGAAGGCGAACATGCCAAAGTGGAAGAGCTGAACAAGGAAATTGCAGAGTTGCAGGACCAGCGCACTGCCCTGCGCGCCAAATGGCAAAGCGAAAAAGAACTGATTGAAGGTGTGCAAAAAATAAAAGCGCAGATTGAAGAGCT
>CALMNJ010000300.1 GCA_937868675.1 uncultured Bacteroidota bacterium
TATGATCTGCATGTGTCTTTCAATCCCACAGATAGCAGCATAAAAGGATACAATAAAATTAATTATAAAATTCTTGCAGCTGCAAAACCGATGCAGATTGATTTAATGACTCCCATGGTTATTGACAGTATTGTGCAGGCAGGGAAAAAATGTGGCTTCCGAAAAGATGGTGACGCGTATTTTGTTTCCTGTGCGGCAGAACAAACGGTTGGTCGTTTGCAAAACCTGAGTGTTTGGTTTCATGGTAAACCTAAAGTGGCAGCCAATCCCCCGTGGGACGGAGGAATTGTATGGGCGCGCGACAATAATGGAAACCCCTGGATATCGCTTGCCTGTCAGGGCATGTCGTCAAGGGTATGGTTCCCGAACAAAGACCACATGGCCGATGAACCCGACAGTGCCGATATGTACTTTGAATGTCCCGCCGGCCTTGTGGCGGTATCGAATGGCAGGGTAAAAGGAATGACACTTGGAAATAACACATTCATTTTTCATTGGCAGGTAAAAAATCCGATCAACAACTACAACATTATTCCATACATCGGAAAATATGTGAGTTTGAAGGATACTATTGTGGGGCTTAAAGGGGTTTTAGACCTTGAGTATTGGGTGCTCAACTCTAACTATCTAAAAGCAGAAAAACACTTTACTCAGGTAAAAAGTATGCTGCATTGTTTTGAATATTGGTTTGGACCGTACCCGTTTTATGAAGACAGTTATAAACTTGTGGAAGCGCCATACCTGGGTATGGAACACCAGAGTGGAGTAGCGTATGGTAATAATTATATGAACGGCTACCGTGGACGTGATCTTTCACTTACCGGATGGGGGCTGAAGTGGGATTTTATCATTGTGCATGAATCCGGCCACGAATGGTTTGGAAACAATATATCGGCCAGGGACGTGGCGGATAACTGGATTCACGAAAGTTTCACGGCGTATTCGGAAAATCTTTACGTGGAGTGGCTTTATGGTAAAAAGGCAGGAGCTGAGTATGTAATTGGTACACGTAAGTCGGTGCTCAATGATAAACCCATGATTGGCGATTACAATGTAAACCGCGATGGATCGGGTGATGTGTATTACAAGGGTGCGAACCTGTTGCATACCATCCGCTGCATGGTGAACAACGATAGTTTATGGCGCGAAACCCTTACAGGCCTCAATACCAAATTCTGGCACAAAACAGTTACAACAGCCGAAATTGAAAATTACATTGCCAGCAAAACGGGCCTGTCGCTTGCAAAAGTGTTCGATCAGTATCTGCGCGCCAGTAACTTACCTGTGATGGAATACAGAATTAAAAAAGGAAAACTGGAGTATCACTGGACTTCCTGCGTAAAAGGCTTTAACATGCCTTTGCAGATAATTACGGATGGAGGCGTGGTGGAGATTAAACCTGAAGAAAAATGGAAAAAAATTAAAATCGCAGGAAATCAGATAAAGGTGGATGATAACTACTTTGTATTGAGCAGGCAGATAAATTGAGTTATTCAGTTCCGGCGTCGTTTATAATCTCGGCATCAATTACGCCAATAATTTTAAAGTCAGTACGTCTGTTTTTGGCCCTTCCCTCGGGGTTGTCTGTTCCATCAGCGTTTTCGTTTGGTACCACAGGCTTTGTTTCGCCGTAACCTTTGGCAATAAGCCTTTTGCGGTCAATGCCCTTGTTTACCAGATACTCCACAACGCTCTCGGCACGTTTTTGCGACAGCTTCATGTTATACTTATCGTTGCCTTTGCTGTCGGTATGCGACTGGATTTCAACGATAAGTTCCGGATTTAACGACATGAGTTCGAAAATAGTTGTATCAATTGCGAGTTTACTGCCTTCGGTTAAATTGGCGCGGTCGAACTCGTATTGAATGTTCGGTATATGAATGACGCCCTTTGGAATTTTGGTCATTTGCAGGTCTTTTTCCAGCGTGGTATTTACTTTAATTCCCTTTGTGCTAACCTCACCACTTCCACCAAGATATTCTTTCTTTTTAACCACGAGGTAGTAATCATGCTCAGGTTCAACCGAAGTGTAGTAATTCCCCTTGTCGTCGCTAATCATCGTTTTTACCAGAAATTTTTCACCGGTTTTTGTATCCTTCAGATAAAGTTCAACAGTGGCATCAGGTATAAATTCAAAAGGATCAAGCAGTTCGTTGATGTTGCCTTTAAGGTTTATTTCAATAAAATCGTTGTTAGTGTATGAGTAAATGTCATCGCAGCAGGTAGCGTTTTTTAATGAGTTGCCGCCTTTGCGGTTACTTACAAAAAAGCCCTCTTTGCGGCTTGGTGAAATGGTGTAATAAATCTCGTCGGCGCCGGTATTAATAGGTTGCCCGATGTTTTCAGTGCCGGTGAAGCGCTTGCCATCGCCAATGGCTTTAAACACGTCGTAGCCGCCCATACCGCCTAAGCCGTCTGAACTAAAATAAAGGCTTTGGGTTTCGTTATCGAAAAAAGGTGTCAGTTCATTCTGACTGGTATTGATTTTGCTGCCAGCATTTTTAGGCTCGCGGTACGTTTTTGTTTTTTTGTTGTAAACGGTGTACCAGATGTCCATTCCGCCACGTCCTTCCTTGTTGTTGCTTACATAATAAATTACATCATTGCCTTTTGCCGGATCGGTGGTTACGGCAGGCATTGTATTTGTGTACTTGGGCTTGTTTACGTTTTTCGGAAGCTTTACAGGTTCCCTCCAGGCATCTCCGTCTTTTTCGGAAACATAAAGTGCACATTTCATTACGCCGTTATGATCGGGCTTGCAGCGGCTAAAATAGAGTCGTTTGCCGTCAGGACTCAGGCTTGCATTGCCGTTATTAAATTCATCGCTGTTGAGCCCGGCGTCCATTTCGCCTGCATATTTCCAGCGTCCTTTTTCCTTTCGGGCCATGTAAATTTTCCGCTTCACCTTTCCGGTATCCTCCTCGGTGATGTATTCTTTCTTTTCAGTTCTTACCGATGAGAAGATCATCGTTTTGTCATCGAGCCGTATGGGAGCACTTTCGGTATTTATTTTGTTGATGGATGTGTCTAAACGGGTAATTGATATATTTTTTCTGTTTTTTTCGAGCTTTGTTACCGAGTCGCAAAACGCCATTTCTTTACTTGCCTGACGTTTCATTACCTTGTCGTTTCCTTTATATTCTTTTTTGAAATTCTGGAAAAAAACATGGGCGCTGTCATAGTGGCCGCAGGATTTTTGCATCAGCGCATGGTAGTATAAGGCTTCAGGCATCTTTTTTTTACCAAGCTTGTATGCATAATAAAAATTCCTTTTGGCCTTTTCATAGTCGCGCATTTTCATGTTTGCCTCGCCAAGCATATAAAAGGCTTTGGCATCGTGGCGATTACCGGCAACATACGCATCCAGCAGCGTGGCAGCCGAGGATGGATCGCCCTGCTTAAGCGCGTTTTTTCCAAGCCGTTTCAGCATTTTTCCCTGCGCGTTTTTAAGAAGTAGTGAGTCGTTTTGAGAAACAACGTTGACCGAAAAAGCCAGAAGCATCAGCAGCAGTATATTTTTAATAACGCTCACAGGGCAATACTTTTTCGTTTAGGCGCGAGCTTTTGCTGCGGTAAATAAATGCAATTTCGAACGCGCCGCGGTTATCAACGGCGGTTTGCAATTTTGATATCGTAATGTCGTAACTGAAACCAAGCGTATAACGGTTGTAGTTAAAACCAACCGTTGCTATTCCGGCATCGGCATTTCGGTTTATGCCGCTCCGCCACATAAGCCCGGCAAACAATGAGTTGTTGCCAAACGCCTGTTGCGAAAGCACATATTCAACATTCGTGCCGCTGACCCAATCACTGGCCTTGGTAGTAAAGCCATACAGGGTGTACGCTTTTAAAATGATTTTTTCTTTGAGATAAAAACTTAGTGCGGCATTAATGGCGCTGCGCATGGGCAGTTTATTAAACTGATTATTTAAAAACGATTCTTTGGGCGTGTTTATATGAAACAAGGCAAAGCCAATTTCGGGCTCTATCTTGCCAAACCTCCGGTTTGCCTGTATGCCCGAGTTAAGATCGAAGTAACTGAATTGTTGCACCACATTACTCTCATTGTTGGGTAATGAGTTGTCAAAGCTACCCACATTCCAGTTAAACTGGTTTTGGAAGGTATGGGAATAAAAATCAAGTGTTTTTATCACATATCCGGGCTGTACACCGGCATGCAGCTTGTAACCTCCAAGCCTGAAATGCCAGGCCGCCGAAGGAAGAATTTTGGTTACATTGAGGTTGCCGCCCGATTTATCACTAATCGCTATCAGGCCCCCGCTCAAATTTACATTGCCGGGAAAGATATTAAAATCGCCACCCGCTGAGAAAGTGTTGTAGGCATTATTGAGTTCTTTCCATTGGCTTCTGTAATTTCCAAAAAAACGAAAATCACCCTTAAAGTTGCCGGTATTGGCCGGATTGAGCGAGAGGGGAGAAAGATAAAACTGACTGAAATGCACATCCTGCGCCTTGAGAATACAAAACGGCATAAATGCAACGCACACTATAATTCGCTTCAGGTTTATCATGTTTTAGCGGATCAGTTTGAATGTTCCGGCCTTTGTTAGGGTTTCTTTCGTGTAAGTTTCAACTGACACCTGATAAATGTAAGTTTCCATATTCTGGGGCACCCCGTTGAAACGTCCGTCCCATCCATGACGGAATTCGTTTGTTTCAAACAGCAGTTGCCCCCAGCGGTTGTATACTTTGAAATAGTTCATCTTTTTTACACCCCAGCCGTTGGGAAAAATGAAATCGTTTGTGCCATCACTGTTGGGCGTAAACGCAGTAGGTACATCAATACTGGTTCGTGGATCAATATGGATACTATAGGTGTTTATTGTTTTAAAACAGGCCAGAGGCGAGTCTTCAATCTGTAACGTATAGGTAATATCAATGGTACTGGTGGAGGCCGGGTTGGTACAATTAATGCAGTTAATGTAGCGGGTTTCGGGCGACCATGTATAAGTGTAATGGGTACCTGAGTTACCATTCAGTGTGACTGTTTCACCAATAATCACTGTGGTGTCCCAGTGTAAAGGGTTGAGCGCCTGCGGTACGTATACCGAGGTCTGTGATATTCCGCTCTTGCAGCCATTATTGTCAACCACAGAAAGGGAATAGGTTGTAGAAGCATCGGCGCTTGTTTGCATACTAAAGCTTGAAGGAGGCGTAACAACAAATGTGCCGGGTGATGTTGCGGGGCTTACGCTGGCCGTTACATTTCCGGTAAGCCCCGGACTTCCTCCGCCGGTTATAATAAATGGTGTTGCCGGGCAAACGGTATCCGGTGCTGAAATGTAAGATGTTGGAAGCGGGAATACCGTAATGTTTTTTACCGCAACGCCTTTACACGCTGGATCGGAAGTGGTTATTTCGAGTGTAACGGGGTATTGGCCGGGATTCTGGAACAAAAAGCTTGGGTTCTGCTGTCCGCTGTTGCCAACGCCTCCAAAATTCCAGTTGTATTGATAGCCGAGGCTGTGTGGATTTTGGGTCTTGTCAAAAAAATCATCGGGCACGCCAACGCAGTGCATGTAAAGGCTATCCTTTCGTATAAAGTCGGGTTCCACTTTAACTACTAATAAATTGGCGGTACTTGTTCTGAGGCAGGTTCGCCCGGCAGCGTAATACAGTAACGTAAGCTGGGTTTGTCCATAACTGCTGCCGGTTGGAAAGGTGTTGTATGGATAGGCTAAAGTTTGTGTTTGCAAAGCAAGAGGCGTTCCGGCAACAATGCTTGGTTGAGTCTGATTGTCACCAAAAAACCATTGCCAGCCAAACACACTTGAACTGTCAGTAACACTCACTTTAATAACATCGCCAAGGCATATTCTGTTTTTATCCAATGTAAGCGAAGCTTTTGGATCCGATACAAAAACAAGTGCAGTGTCCGTACTTTGACAATAGCCATTTACGTTTACAAACAATGTAACAGTGTAAATACCGGTTGTTGGCAGAATATTGGTAACCGTTGCGTTACCCGGAGAAACAGGACCACCCATGGACCAGTAATACGTTGTAATCGTTGAAACGTTGATGGCGGATGTACTAATGACAGTAGGATTGCCAGGAACGCAAAAACGATTGATGTTGTCTTTAAAAACCATGTTTGCAGTAGGTTGCCCAATGGCGGTTACGGTTTTAGTCTGCACACTTTTACACCCCTGATTATCTGTTGCAATGAGCGTGGCAACATAGGTTCCTGGTGTGTTATAGTTATGGGTTACATTGTTGAATGAAGGTGTGTTGTTCCATAAAGGATTCCCCGGCGGATCGCCGATATTAAGGCTGTAACTCACAAATCCAGGCGTGGCCGAAAAACTCACGTTTGTAGCTTGCCCAAGTTTGATACAGGGAAACGCGTTCGATGTACTGAAGTTGGAGTTAGGATTGTTAATCTGGAAGGTTTTTATCAACGTGTCCTTACAACCAATGCTGTTCTGGGCTATCATCATTACCGAAAACGTTTGATTTGGGGAGTTCGCGTAGGAATAGGTGTGAGTTGGATTAATGAGCGGATTGGTATATGTGAAATAGGATGGTGGTGTTGGTGGGGTTGGTATCGGAAAGGGGTCTCCATAATTGAGCGTGTAGCCCACTATCGCATCCGGACTTACCTGATTGGCCTGTGTCCCATTTTGCACATGCAGCACACTGTCCGATAAACAAAGTGGATTTGGGTTAAGGGTAAAGGCCGGTTCGGCACTGCTAATCCGAAACACCCTGGTTGTAGTGTCCTGACAGCCGTTTTCATCTTTTATGCGTAAGGTAATTGTATAAATACCCGCCACCCTGAACGTGTCAAGTGCAATTTCGTCGGCGGCACATCCTACACCACAGGCTTGCGGATAGTTTGCGTCAAGTTCAAACGGATGCAGTGTGTAGGTGGGTGTGCTTAGATACCAAACATAACCTCGTCCGCAGGTCATAAGCGCATCGGTTGATGTGGAACCCTCAAACAAATACCTCGATTTGGTGCAGGCAATGGCATTTGGTAGCGGAGGAAACTGCTGACCACCATAGGTAATCCTGGCTCGCGGCTGTCTTATTTTTACTGTCAATTTGAACGTATCCGGAGAACAGCCGGTTGTGTTATTAAAGGAAATCAATCTGGCAGTATAATCGCCGGTAAGCGAATAGGTGTGGCTGGATGTAAATGTGGAAGTGCCACTGATATTACCTGTGTAATTTTGCTGCGTCCCGTCACCATAATAAAGAATAGCCGAACTGGAACTTTCGATGCGGGTAAAAAAATTAACCTGCTTCTTATTTCCATCGCAGTTCGTTTGAAACTGAAATCGTCCAAGGGGGCCCTTTATGGTGATGCTCTGCGTCATTACAGAGCTTGTGCCACACCCGTGATCGTAGGCCGTGACCGTAAATGTATTAACACCGACATGTGTGAACGGAAAAATAGGAATGGGGTTGGTGATGCACCCCGAAAAGTAGCCGCTATCGGTTGTAACGTGCCAGTGATTGATTACAAACGTATTTGTACTGGATGTTGTACCGGTTGTGGAGCCACTCATAAACATCTGTACGGGTTTGTCTGCACAGGCACTGGGCGAGGGACTGAAACTGATGGCGTTGATGTTGGGAGGGGTTGTAACGATAACCGTATCTATAAAGGAGGTGTCAACGCAGCCGTGCGCTGTTTGAATAATAAGGTAGGGATAGTAAATGCCTTGATTTGGATAAGTAAAGGTGTGTGACGGAATAGGCGAGTAGGTAATCGGAACTGTGGGGCTAACACTTACGTTAACAGGTGGTGCAGCACCGTTGCACCAGGTGTAGCCTGTTATTGGATAAATAGAACTGTATGTAAATGAAGTGTCGCGGAATACAACTGATAGAGGAGCGCAGCCTTGCATGGCGCTCTTGTTAAAGAAAGCGGACGCTCTCACCACGGTGTCCATATCTGTATGCCAAACGGTGTCCTTACAGCCCGAAGGTGTTTGCGCATAAAGATATATGTTGTGAATATGAAAGTTATAAATGGTATAAGGGTTTTTACTTCCCTGAGACATGGTAAATGTTGCGTTCGGGCTTTGATTGGTAGTTACCGTTGTGGATGGTATCACAGTATTAGAGGCATTACCCGGAAATGTCACCGACCAGGTAAACGTAAGCGGGCTGCCACTGTTTACAGTGCTGGTATTAATATAGTTTACTGCCAGAGAATGGCCGCAGGTAGTGTGTGGATTATTCGGGTTACGGATGAAGCTGGCGTTCACCTGCTCCACAAAAACAGTGTATGTTTGCACCACCGGTGTGCACGCGGGTCCCGCACTCACCGATACGGTAAAGCTCTGTATCCCCGGAGTATTAAATTTAGTTATAGTATCCAATGCAAAACTAACGTTAGGTATTACGGGGGTATTGGTTGAGGTTGGATTTGCCGCATTAAAACTCCAGCTTACAAAAGGCTGTGATGAGTTTACAGTGGCATTGAATGGACCATTAAGACAGGTGGTATGCGAATAGTTTACCGTAAGACTTGGATTTCCAACTACCACAAGCGCAGTCTGTGTCATGCTGCATTGGTTATTGTCCGTTACAGTAAGTGAAACCACATTCTGGCCGGCACTAAAGGAAACAGAACCCGGGCTTCCCGATGCCGAGGAGCCCGGACTTCCTCCGCCAAACGACCATGCATACGAAGAAATCGGACCGGGAATGGGGGAACCGCTGATGGAGTTTGTTCCGGTAAAAACCGACACAAACGGTGGCTGGCACCCAGTAAAACCATTGCTTGAAGAGATGATAGGATTTGGCGCGTTGGATACGCTGATGGTGCCCCCTGACGCAGCAGTGGCAACTGCCGTGCAGCCAGTAACAGGGTCAAGT
>CALMNJ010000301.1 GCA_937868675.1 uncultured Bacteroidota bacterium
GAAAAAAAGAACTACGGAGCAGACAATATCCAGGTACTGGAAGGATTAGAAGCGGTAAGAAAACGCCCTGCCATGTATATTGGCGATATAGGTGTAAAAGGGCTTCATCATCTGGTATATGAGGTGGTTGATAATTCGATAGATGAGGCGCTTGCCGGACATTGCAAAGAGATTACAGTAACGATTTTAGAAGATAATTCCATCAGGGTGAAAGACGACGGCAGGGGTATACCCACCGACATTCATCCTAAAATGGGTGTGAGCGCTCTTGAAGTGGTGATGACCGTGCTGCACGCCGGCGGCAAATTCGATAAGGATACTTATAAGGTTTCCGGTGGATTGCACGGTGTGGGTGTAAGTTGTGTGAATGCACTTTCTTCGCACATGAAAACCGAAGTTCATCGCGATGGCAAAATAGTGGTTCAGGAGTTCAGCTGCGGCAAGCCGCTCTATCCTGCCAAAGAAGTGGGCGAAACGCATTACCGCGGCACCATTCAAACATTTACGCCCGACATGAGCATTTTTGCGGTGGGTGAGTACAACTACACAACGCTTGCCAACCGCCTGCGTGAGCTTTCTTTCCTGAATAAAGGCATTTTAATAACACTTAACGACGATCGTCAGAAAGATGAAAACGGAAAATCCTTTACCGAATCATTTTACAGCGAAGGGGGCCTTCAAGAGTTTGTACTTTATCTCGATGGTGCGAAAGAAAAACTGATCGAAGAACCGATTTACATGGAGAACGATAAAGGCACCATCCCTGTGGAGGTAGCGATGCTTTACAACAACTCGTTCAGCGAAAACATACAGAGCTACGTAAACAATATTAATACCCACGAAGGAGGAACGCACCTTTCCGGTTTCCGTCGCGGACTTACAAGAACATTGAAAACGTATGCCGAAAAGAACGGTCTGCTTTCGAAAGTAAAATTTGAAATAAGCGGCGATGATTTCCGCGAAGGATTAACGGCTGTTATTTCTGTAAAAGTGGCCGAGCCTCAGTTTGAAGGACAAACCAAAACCAAGTTAGGTAATAATGAGGCCATTGGCGCTGTAGATCAGGCCATCAGCGAAGCACTTCAGAACTACCTTGAAGAACACCCGCGTCAGGCAAAAACAATTGTTGATAAAGTGATACTGGCGGCCACGGCACGCCATGCCGCACGCAAGGCTCGCGAACTGGTGCAGCGCAAAAATGTTATGACCGGATCTGGACTTCCGGGTAAGCTGGCCGATTGTGCCAGCGGCGATCCTGAAGCCTGCGAGTTATTTCTGGTGGAAGGTGATTCGGCCGGCGGTACTGCCAAGCAGGGCCGTAACCGCGAGTACCAGGCCATTCTTCCTTTGCGTGGAAAAATTCTTAACGTAGAAAAAGCGCTCGAGTACAAAATTTACGAAAACGAGGAGATAAAAAATATTTTTACAGCACTGGGCGTTTTTCGTGGCACCACTGAAGACGAGCGCGCCCTGAACATTGAAAAACTCCGTTACCACAAAATCGTAATTATGTGCGATGCCGACGTTGACGGCTCTCACATCACGACACTGATCCTCACATTCTTTTTCCGCCACATGAAGGAGTTGATTGAGAAAGGACACGTGTATATTGCGGCACCTCCGCTTTACCTTGTAAAGAAGGGCAAAGATCAGCGTTATTGCTGGAACGAGGATCAGCGTGATGCGGCCATTCGCGACATGGGTGGCGACAAAGCGGATTCGGTAAACGTGCAACGCTACAAAGGTTTGGGTGAGATGAATGCCGAACAGCTTTGGGAAACAACTCTGAACCCTGAAAGCCGCACATTGCGCCAGGTCACTATTGACAGTGCCGCTGAAGCCGACCGGATATTCAGCATGCTGATGGGTGACGAAGTGCCACCACGCCGTGATTTTATTGAAAAGAACGCGCGTTATGCAAAAATAGATGCCTAAACGCCATGCAATCAAAAGCCGCCGCTACTCCACAAGAGTATATTGAGTCTTTGTCCGGTGAAAGGAAGGGCCTGCTTATTGAACTGCGCAAGGTGATAAAAAAGAACTTACCCAAGGGATTTGAGGAGGGTATTGGATACGGAATGCTGGCATATTTTGTGCCGCATTCGCGATATCCTGATGGATACCATTGTAATCCCAAGGTTCCGTTACCCTTTATGAGCCTGGCGTCACAAAAAAATTTCATTGTATTACACCACCTTGGCCTTTATGGCGATGCAAAGCTTTTGAAATGGTTTCAGGAAGAATATCCTAAACACGCGAAATATAAGCTGGATATGGGTAAGGGCTGTGTGAGATTTAAGAAAATGGACGATATTCCATTTAAACTGATTGGCGAGCTGGTTAAAAAAGTAAGCGTTGAGCAGTGGATTGAAAAATATGAAACTGCAATGAAGCGGTAATTTATGGCGATATACGCTATTGGCGACGTACATGGCTGTTCCGTTGCCCTTAAAACACTCTTAAATACTATTCCTGTTAGCAGCTCGGACACCCTTGTTTTTCTTGGGGATTATATTGACCGGGGGTTCGACTCTAAAGGAGTTATTGACCAAATTCTGGATGCATCGGAAAGATACCAGGTAATAACCCTGCGGGGTAATCATGAGATTATGATGCTGGATGCAAGGCTTGATGAGCCGGGTTATGTAAGCACAAAGGAGTGGCTTTTTTTTGGCGGTGAAGAAACACTGGCATCATACAACACTAACGGCGCTGAGGAATGGCGTAACAAAGTACCTGTAAATCATTGGGAATTTCTTAAGCGTACAAAAAGTTATTATGAAGCAGGGCCTTACATTTTTGTTCATGCCGGACTTGAAAGAGGAATTCCCCTGAATGAGCAGTCTGAGACCTCTTTGTTTTGGAAGCATCCGCGTGAACCGGAAAATTATGCCGACGATAAATTGCTGATTTGTGGACACACCTCTCAAAAAAACGGCGAGATCAGAAAATACAATAACACTGTTTTTATTGATACCTATGCCTATGGCGGCAAATGGCTGAGCTGCCTGGATGTAACAAGTGGATTGTACTGGCAGGCTAACGAAAGTGGTGAAACAAATACGGGAAAAATTAATTTGCTGGAATGATTTGTATATTTAATTACTGTTTTCAGGGAAAATTATATTCGTATCGCCCCTTGACTGGGGAATGGGGCACGCGACAAGATGTGTGCCGGTTATACGAAAGCTTGCTCAAAACAATACCGTAATACTTGGCATAACACCGTTAACCCGAACCATCCTGGAGGTGGAATTTCCTGAGCTAAAGAAAATATACGTACCATCTTATAATATACGGTATAGCAATATATTGCCGGTATGGAGTAAACTATTATTTGACTGGCCGCGAATCAGGAGAATAATCCGGGCAGAAAGGGAATTAATTGAGCGCATTGCTGAAGATGAAAAAATAGACGTAGTGATAAGCGACAGCCGTTTTGGGTTACATACAAAGGCGGCGTATTCCGTATTCATTA
>CALMNJ010000302.1 GCA_937868675.1 uncultured Bacteroidota bacterium
GCTTGAGGTGGCTACCACAGAAAATTGTGAAGAAGACGTGCCGAAAGTCATGGAGGCAACTGATCCGGAAAGTGAATAGGAAGAAGTACCGTTATTACCGTACCAGATATAGGCATTTGTTCCACTGGCGGTATAGGTAATTACCGAATTTGGACATACGGTTGAGGGGCCTGCAATGTTTACCGTTGGTCCCGAAAGTGCCGTTATGGTTTGTGTGTACGATGATAGAATAACGCTGTTGCTGTTAGAAACATAAGCAAGTCCGGTTATGGTATGCGTACCGGGCGATGTGCAGATAACGCCAAGCGTTGATGTGGCGCCACTGTTTTGTATCACAAATAGTGAACATCCAGGAGATAAAGTGTAAGTGTAATAGCCGGCACCTGGCACGGTTGAGGTGCGAACGACCTGAATATAGTTATACGCGGTGCTGAAATTCCCGCCGTTTGTACATATAGTATTTGAGCCAGGGTTCACTGAAAAAGTTAAAGTTTGCCCGTAAGTGTTTGCATAAGAAAGCCCAAAAACTAGCAGACAAAGTTTCACCGTTAATTTTCGTATAAATTGTTTCATGTCAAAAAGTTAATTTATTAAACCACTACCTAAATGTACCCAAAATCGTTGGGCGTTCTTAACTAAGGAAGTCATATTTAACAAATCCAGAGTTTCAACCACAAAACGCAATAGTGTAACTGTATAAAACAAAACGTCCCGCCTTTTTGGGGCAGGACGTTTCATTTTAAAGATCGGATGAATTATTTGTTTACGATCAGTTTGGAGTTAGAAACGTTACCGTTGTTATTAAATTTAATAAAGTAGGTTCCGGCAGGAATATCTGAAAGATCCAGGTTTTTAATACCAGTGAAGCTTCCGCTCATGATGTTTCTTCCGGTTACGTCAGTAACTGCATAAATTACTTTGTTGTCGGTTTTGCTGCTCAGCACAACGGTGTTGCTTGCCGGGTTAGGATAAATGGAAACACCGATTGAAACCCCTTTGTTATCAGCTATGCCGGTAGCGTTGCCATTCACGTTTAAGTTCATTGCGCCCGAAGTGTTGAATGTGCCATGTGTTCCGCTGGCCGAAACTTTTGTGCTGTTTGACAAACCAAAATTAAAGCTTGAGTTTTCTGGCACACTGGCTTTCAGTTTAAACCTGAACTCGGCAATTTTTCCGTTACCGGATACATTGTTACCGTCAGTTCTAACGGTTGCAGCGTATATCTTACCATTGCTAAAGGTTGTTTTAGCGAAGTTGATATTTTGATTGCCATTGTTCAGGAAAGAGGCGTTATAAACCAGTTTAACCGAATCCATCTCCACCATACTGTTATCATAATCTAGGTCGAACGTAGTGCCGTACAGCTGACTTACAGGATTTGAAGCATCGCCCACCAACACATCCACTACATTCCATACACCGCTAAACACTTCAGGCTGTTGCGGTACCAGATAAATGTCCCATGCAGCCTGAGATGCAGACGGTTTAAAGGAATGAGTTAAGGCGAAGTTAAGTGATACAACAGTGGCGTCAACCGAGTCAACAACACCGTCACCATTACAATCGGCGTGGCACTTGTTCCAGCCTGTGCTTACGTTGCCACTCCAGGCGTTGGCATATTGTCCGGTCCAGCTTGTGCTTGCGCCGCTACGTGCAGGTCCTGTGCTCGAAGCAGCAAGGCCAAGCTCAAGTATGTCGGAAGAGTTGGCAACCCCATCACGGTTGGCATCACCCGGCCATACTACAGCGCATGCGGTGTTAACGGTTACGCCTATACTTGCACTGCTGGTGCAGGAATTAAGCGTATGACTACCGGTAACAACAAAGACGGTAGAAGTGAGGGGCAGTGCATACAGTGTTGATGCAGTAGCTCCGGTACTCCAGGTGTAGGAATTAGCACCGCTGGCTGTATAAGTAACACTAGAGCCGAGGCAAACGGTGTTGCTGCCTGCAATTGATATTGAAGGAGGCGAAAGAACAGTCATGCAGAAATTTGCAGTATCAGAGCAGCCCGCACTGTTGGTTCCAGTCACCATATAACATGTATTGATGGTTGGTGACACCATTGTGGTGTTACCGGTTGTTGCATTACTCCATGAATATGTCGAAGCTCCCGAAGCATTCAGCACGGCAGATGAATTGGGGCAAATAGTAGAACTTCCACTGATTGTGACTACAGGGTTTGCAATAACGGTGAGACATTTTACCGCGCCGGAGGTACAACCCGAAGCATTTGTTCCAACCACCGAATAACAGGTAGATGAGCAAAGAGTAACAACAATGGCATTGCTCAATTCCATCGCACCCCACGCCAATCGGATACCGC
>CALMNJ010000303.1 GCA_937868675.1 uncultured Bacteroidota bacterium
CTTTTACTGAAAACCCCGTGGTTTTACAGTAATCCTCCCATGCTTTGCCCAATGTGTCGAGAAAAACGTTAACCTGTTGTGCTCCCGAAACGCCGTATTTTCGGTCAAAAACAAAAAAAGGAACCGCATTAATACCAAGTGCCGAAGCCTCCTGCAGATCGCGATTCACATCGGTAGCAAACTCTTGTCCATCGAGCACCTTTTTAACGTCTGTAGCGTTTAGCCCCACTTCAACGGCCAGCTTTAGCAGCACGGCGTGGTCTGCGGTGTTTTGTCCTTCAATAAAATAAGCCTTAAACAAGCGCTCTTCCATTTCGTCGCCCCTGCCATTCTTTTTTGCCATCTGTATAATCCTGTGCGCATCGAATGAATTGGCAACAACAACCTTGTCGAAATTATAATTCAGCCCTGACTCCTGTGCCATCTTGGTAACATAATCATTCATCTGTCTGGCATATTCAAGCGTCCAGCCTTTTGATTCGGCGAGGTACTGACTGATGTTTTTGCCAGGTTCCGTTTTCATGGACGGGTTGAGTTGGAAGCTCTTCCATTCAATTTCCACATTTTGCCGATGGGAAAATTGTTCCATGGCTGCTTCAAATTTGCGTTTTCCTATGTAGCAAAACGGACACATGACGTCCGACCATATTTCTACTTTCATTTTGCGGGTAATTTTTAGAGTGGTATCTGCTTTGGTTATCTGACTCGCCGGTTCACCGGCCTTTTGAGCGCATGCACAAACACAAAGCATCAGAGCAAAAGGAAACAACAACCGGTGTAATTTTTCAGACATAAACCGACTGCAATTTACCAAAACGCCTTTTACGGTGGAACAAATCCTTTTAATGGTGCAATAAAGGGACTTGTATGACGTTAATTCTTAACAATTTAAGCAATTTTTAATAAATTAGTCGTTTGTAAGAGTATGCGTGGCATTTTAACAAGTATAACGTTTTTCATCACTGCCTTATGCGGTGCGCAAGTGGCAAAATACAGCAACGAATTTTTAAATATCGGTGTTGGGGCCAGAGCGCTCGGTATGGCGAATGCCAATGTTGTGACTTCGGAGGGTGCTTACGCGGGTTATTGGAATCCGGCAGGACTGTTGAATCAGAAATCAGATCTTGATTTTGGTTTGATGCATGCCGAATATTTTGCTGGTATTGCCAAGTACGATTTTATGGGAGCCACCAAACGTATTGACAGCAACAGTGTGGCAGGCATCTCGCTATTAAGGTTTGGTGTAGATAACATCCCAAACACCCTTGATTTGCAGGATGCCAATGGGAACAGCGATTACAGCCGTGTAAGTACCTTCAGCACCGTTGATTTTGCCGCACTAATGAGCTATGCCCGAAATATACCTTCGCTTAAAGGTGTTCAGCTGGGCGGAAATTTTAAAATAATCCGTCGCCGTATCGGCGATTTTGGTGGTGCCTGGGGGTTTGGGCTTGACGCCGCAGCATGCTATCAGTATAAAGACTGGAAATTTGCGGCCATGGGGCGCGACATTACAGGTACGTTTAATGCCTGGACATACAACAACAGTCAGAAACTGAAAGATGTATTTAATCAAACGGGAAACACTATCCCCTCCTCTTCTACCGAAATTACACTACCCAAAATTATTCTGGGGGTTGCCCGCACCTATTTGTTCTGGCAAAAGCGCATTTCGGTGATGGGTGAGCTGAACCTTATTAACACCTTTGATGGTATGCGCAACACGGTTGTGAAATCAAAATACTGGAGCATGGAGCCCTGTTTTGGTGCCGAATTTGGCTATAAAGGTTTGGTTTTTTTGCGCGGAGGTATTGGCAATGTGCAACAGCAACTGAACGACCGCGCCACGCAGTATGTGGTTACCTATCAACCCAATATTGGTGTTGGAATCAAATACCAGATTTTTAGTCTGGATTACGCGTTAACTGACATTGGAGACCATTCGGCCTCATTATACTCAAATATTTTCTCATTAAAAATTGCATTAACCGGAAAAATGAACAAGTGAGACGGCTATTCGTTCTATTGATATGTTTACTTGCATCGGGCGCCTTTCTTGCGCAGAAATACGGCAACGAGTGGATAAATTATTCTCAGCAGTATTTTAAGATCGCGGTAAAAAAAGAAGGAATTTATAGAATTGACTCCACCACCCTATCACAATACTTCAACCTTTCTGTTATTAACCCAAAAAACTTCCAGCTCTTTATTAAAGGTGCCGAGCAGCGGCTTTACATTTTTGGTGAAGGCGATGGCAAAATAAATACCGGCGACTACGTGGAGTTTTATT
Organism: uncultured Bacteroidota bacterium; assembly: GCA_937868675.1. Taxonomy (GTDB): domain Bacteria; phylum Bacteroidota; class Bacteroidia; order B-17B0; family Aurantibacillaceae; genus Aurantibacillus. Next base: position 2,291 of record CALMNJ010000303.1, read on the forward strand.
CCGACGGGCTTGTCGGAGATGTTGACTCGCTTATTTACACCAACATCAAATATCTTCCAAACCGCTATACACCGCTGTTTAACGACAGCCTGTTTGCCTTTCTTACGCTTAACGGCTCAGTTACTAACAAACGTTACACGTTTGAAAGCGATATCAGTTTTTCGTCATACCCGCAGGGACAGTATTATTATTCAGAGAATATTTACGCCGGTAGCGGAGCTTACAATCATGTGCCAAGCGTTAATTACAGCGAAAATGGCAGCAACCCGCTTTACACACAGGCTGAGGCAAAAGGTTTACTGATTTATGATCTGGGACCACCTTATGTTTACAGCACCAACACAACCATACCCAATTTTAATCCTTACACAGCAAATCCATCGCTGCCAGTTTATTTTACCTATAATTTATCGGGCTATGGCATTTCCAATCAATCGCCCGACCACCGTTATCAGTTGTACTTTAACACTGGCACACTTAACCCGTTAATGGTGCGCGATTCTTCCTTTTCGGGGTTTTTACCCATACGTGAAACGCTTACTTTAAACCCGCAGAACTTAGGCCCGACTTTTACCTATAGCATCGTTCCAACCCAACTGGCAGCTACTTCCTCCGACGAAAACCGGATTTTCTTTCATTACGCCCAGCTTTTTTACCCGCACTCACTTAACCTTGGCAACGACAGTATTGTAAAAATGAGGTTTGACAACAGCGGTTCGGCAACGAAAAGCACTTACAGCTTAAGCAATTTTTTTGCCGGTAATTCGTCGGCTGTTTCTATGCTTGACCTCAGCAACGGGGTGAAACTGAGCCCTGTATTATCAGGTAATAATCTGGGAGTTGTAGTACCGAATGGCGCCGGCAGAAAACTTTGTTATCTGGCAAGCGGCAACTCTATTGTTAAGGTAACGGCCCTTCAGAAAGTAAATGGCAGCGGATATTTTACCAATTTTAGAAACAAAACGTTTACAAAACCCTACGTCATTGTTTACAACAACCAGCTTAAAAGCTCAGCCCTCAATTATGCTTCGTTCAGAAACAGCCCAACGGGCGGATACTACAATGTTATAGCGGCCGATGCCAGTGAGTTGTATCTGCAGTTTATTTATGGGGCCAACCAGCACCCCATGGGCATAAAGAATTTTATCCGTTACCTTAACGACAGCCTGAGTGCGGCGCCGCGTTACGTTTTGCTTATTGGGCACGGCATTCATGCTGAAGAAGCGAACTATAACGGATACAATTACACCGGTAATCTAATCCCTGCAATGGGTGTACCTGCCAGCGACTATTTATATACTGCGGCGCTAAGCGACACCAGTAATTACATTCCACAGATTCCCATTGGCCGTTTGCCCATGCTTAACAATACCGAGGTTGAGAACTACCTCGCCAAAATGAAACAACATGTGAGTCCAACGGATTCAGCCTGGAAAAAAAACGTGCTGCACTTTGTTGGAGGCGACGATGACAACCTTTCCAAAACTCTATACAATTACACAAAAGATTACGCAACGATTATTTCAGACACACTTTATGGGGCAACAGTAACCACGTTTACAAAAAACACCTCGGCGCCTATTCAAACCAACATCAACGACAGTATTTTCGGCTATATTAATAATGGCTGTTCTATCCTCACCTTTTTTGGTCACGGTAGTCTTACCGGATTTGATCAGGCCATTGATGATCCTTCGAAATACAAAAACACAGGTCGCTACCCATTAATTGTAGCCAACTCATGCAATTCGGGTGATTTTAATTATTCAGACCCACGTTACCGCAGTGTAAGCGAAAACTTTGTTATCGCACACCAAAAAGGCGGTCTTGGTTTTATTGCCACCACCACATTTGGGCAGGACAACATGCTGTACCAGTACACGCTGCGATTGATGAGAGCCCTGGCCGTTACCAAATACAATCAGGGTGTTGGTGATGCCATTAAAGAAGCTATTTATCAATCGTGCATGTCAACCGAAGCGATAAGACT
>CALMNJ010000304.1 GCA_937868675.1 uncultured Bacteroidota bacterium
GACTTTAATAATGCGGTGCAAAATAATGACGCGAATACTCAGAACGCCATCAGAGCAGAATACCAAAACTTAAATGTTCAATATCTTTCAGCAATTAAGGGCTTCATTAAGAATCACCCAAAATCTGTTATGAGTGGATTCATCATTTGTACCGACCTTAATAATCCTCAGATACCCTTTACTGAAATTGAAGAATGTGTGGGTTATCTGGATAAAGAGATTGCCGAAACAAAATATGCAAAGCAGGCTATTCAACGTGTTAATACATTCCGAGGCAGTCAGGTAGGGTACCCGGCAAATAACTTTACCCAGCCAACCCCGGAGGGTAAAATGGTAAGCCTGTCGGATTTTAAGGGGAAATATGTACTCGTGGATTTCTGGGCAAGCTGGTGCCGCCCGTGTCGCATGGAAAACCCAAATGTTGTGGCAGCCTATAATCGTTTTAAGGATAAAGGATTTACAATTCTGGGCGTTTCTTTAGACTCCAATAAAGAGCCGTGGGTGAATGCTATTCAGCAAGACAGACTTACATGGACTCATGTAAGCGATCTTAAGGGATGGGCCAGCGAGGTAGGGCATTTATACAACGTGACAGGAATACCTCAGAACTTTTTACTTGACAAGGAAGGTAAGATTATTGCTAAGGACTTAAGAGGTCCGGCATTGGACGAAAAACTCCAGGAAGTGTTGAAGTAAGCCTACAATCGCTTAAATTTGCGTAAATTTTTTTAAGTCATTCTTATGAAAGTGTTTAAATTTTTTGCTGTTACTCTTACTATTACAGCGTTTACTTTTAATCTCGCAGGGCAAAACGATGATCCGGTTATTATGTGGATCAATGACAGACCCATAAAAAAATCTGAATTTGAGGCGGTGTATCGTAAAAACAACGGTAAGGATGCGATCAGTAATAAATCAGTAAAAGAATACGTTGATCTTTTTTCACTTTTCAAAAGCAAAGTTTTCGAAGCGGAAAGCCTGGGGTTGGATACACTTAACTCATTTAAATCGGAACTCGCCGGTTATAGAAGACAACTGGCTTCGCCTTATTTGACGGATAAGAATACGGACGAAAACCTAATGACCGAAGCCTTTGAAAGAATGAAACAGGAGGTTAAGGCAAGTCATATTCTTGTTAAAGTTGACGAAACAGCGCTTCCTAAGGATACGCTTGAGGCATGGACACGAATTAATTTAATTCGCAATGCAATACTTGGTAAAATGCCAGCGGCCGGGGATGTTGCAAATTATGATAAACTGCTTAAAAACACTACAGAGGTAAGTAAGCTTTTGAAAGGAAAGGACAGTGTTTTGTATAAAGTGAAAATTGGCGCGATAAGAAACCTTTCAGATTATTATCAAAAGGCGGCTGACAAATTCATGGACATTGCCCCCAAAACAAGTGATGACCCCTCTGTGCTGGATAACAAAGGTAACCTGAACTATTTTACTGTTTTTGACATGGTATATCCATTTGAGAGTGCTGCTTATAAAACTAATGTTGGCGAATTAAGCCCAATCGTTCGCACCCGTTTTGGATACCATATTTTGAAAGTGTACGACAAACGTCCATATCGAGGTGAGATTTCTGTTTCGCACATCATGGTGAAATTTCCAAAAAATGCCAGCGAACAGGACAGGGCAAATGCAAAAACAAAAATTGATGAGCTTTACAGCAAACTAAAATCTGCTCAGGGACAGGGTTTTGAAGATTTGGCGCGACAGTTCAGCGACGATCGCCAGTCGGGTGAAAGAGGGGGTATGCTCCCTCCGTTTAAAAGCGGAAAATTTGCTGCTGAATTTGAAAACGCAGCTTTCGGCCTCAAAAATAATGGCGATTACACCGAACCGGTTCAAACAAATTACGGGTGGCACATTATTAAGCGTAATGAGCTTAAGGGTGTAGGCGAGTTTAAAGACGTGAAGAACGAACTCAAAAGCCGGATCGCTAAAGATTCGCGCTCTCAAATGGGTAGAGCTGCCCTTATTGAGCGCGTAAAAAAGGAAAATGGTTTTGTTGAGAATCTTAAAATGCGTGATGAATTTTTTAAAGTGGTTGACAGTACTTATTTGAAAGCAAGCTGGAAGGCTGAAAACGCAGCTAAGCTGGGCAATAAGGAAATGTTTAAACTCGGTGGAAAGTCTTATACCCAAAATGAGTTTGCAAAATTTCTTGAGAGTCAGATTTCATTCCGCTCACCAACCGATTTGGCCGAATTGGTTAAAAACATTTACAAAACATGGATTAATGAGCGTGTGGTTGCATTTGAAGATGCATTGCTTGAAAAGAAGTACGTTGATTTTGCGAATCTGTATCGCGAGTATCGCGATGGGATTCTCCTCTTTGACCTGACCGATCAGAAAGTATGGGGCAAAGCAGTGAAAGATACCGCAGGATTGCGTGTGTTTTATGAAAAGAACAAGGGAAAGTATCTGTGGGATGAACGTGCCGAGGTAAGTACATATAAGTGTCTGAATGATAAAGTAGCAAAGGATGTAAGAAAAATGCTGAAGGAAAAGAAGGACGAAAAGCAAATCACCGAAGCCATCAACAAAACATCTCAGCTTAATCTAACGGTTGAAAACATTACCTTTTTGAAAGGTGAAAACAAGAATGTTGACAGTAACTGGAAGGAAGGGGTAGCGGAGAAAGATATTAAGGATGAAAAGGAAAATAAGGTACTTATTGTTGTAGTAAATAAGATACTGCCAAAGTCTCCAAAAACCATTTCGGAATGCCGTGGGAACGTAACCGCTGATTATCAGACCTATCTTGAGGAAGAGTGGCTTGCTTATCTGAGAGGGAAATATAAAGTAAAGTTAAACGAAGAAGTTCTGAAGAGTATAAAATAAAATCTTAAAAAACCGGGCACAACACCCGGTTTTTTTATTGTAAAAAATGAAGCGGCAATTCGGGGTAAGAAAGTGGTACATGGATTGTGTGAATGCGGATGGGGAGTATGGCATTGCCTACATCGCTAAAATAAGCTGGATGGGACTTGAGCTTTATTTCTCTCATTTATTGCTGTGTAAAAACAGTGAAAAAAAAAGCAAATCCTCGTTACATAGAACAAGCTTGCCGGAAATCAACCGTTCGGGATTTTATTACTCAAATAAACTATTTTCAGTGTCATGTAACAAAACAAGCGCTGATCTTAAACAAGAACTTATAAGCCTGGGTAAAAACAATATCGAATGGACATGCCATTATCCGAATGTGCAGATCAAAATTGCCTCATCACTTGGTAAAGTGGAAGGATTGGGATACATAGAGGAACTCTATACGAACATTAAGCCCTGGCGGATGAAGATTGAAAGGCTTTTCTGGGGACGATTTGTATCCGAACAACACTCGCTGGTATGGATAAAATGGGAGGGCAATTGGCAACGGAGCTATTTGTGGTTCGATGGAAAGCCGATAGCGAATTTCACTATTGAAAGACACCGCATTATATTTGATGACGGCGAGATAGAATTTGAAACTCAAACGGAAATAAGAACTGGCAGCCTGCGTACGGGTATTTTCAAAAAAGCGCTGGCACTGAGGCGTTTATTCCCTTTTAATATCCTTAACAGTAGGGAGCAGAAATGGTTAAGTATGTCGAAGTTAAAATTAAAAACAGATACGGTTGTTGATGGTACCAGTATTTTTGAGATTGTAGACTTGCGGCATGAATAAAACATATGCTAAAATACTTTATGGCAGTGCATTTTGTGTTGTTTTACCAGTACTTATGGCGTTCTGGAGTACAAGGCTGGATGATTTGATTACCCTAACAATACCATTTCCAAAGTGGTTCTGGATTGTTGTTGCAACGATCGGATTTACCATCATGACAGCTGCCATGGCCCTACTCCTTCTAAGGGGTAGGGGATTACCCATGAATGCATTCCCACCGAAATTTTATGTAAAATCCGGGTTATATGCCTTTTTTAACCACCCTGTTTATCTCGGGGCCTGTGTATTTGCATTTGGTGTTTTTGGCAGCCTGAATAGTTGCGGCGGCTTTTGGCTGGTGTCTCCCATGTTAAGCCTCGGATGCATTGCTCTGGTATATGGCTACGAGGACATGCAGATAAGGGAACATTTTAAATTAACACGCAACCATACTGTGTTTGGTTCGATAAGCTCTGAAGAAAAACCAGGATTTAATGATATTGCTGCAATATATTTAAAAGTGTTATTACCCTGGTTAATCCTTTACGAGATTAAGGCATCAATTCCTCAAACTAAAATGGAAATTTCCACATGGTTTAATTTTGAGTATACATTGCCTGTTT
>CALMNJ010000305.1 GCA_937868675.1 uncultured Bacteroidota bacterium
CGCAGTTGTTAAGGTATATGCCCGTACCGGCGTAAATGTAAGGGGTCTGCACCAGGTTGTTTTCAAAAACGAGGTTGTTCACGTTTTTAAAGTAAGCCCCGTCGCTTACATTATCGGTAAAGTCGCAGTTTTTTATTGCGGGTGCGTAAAGCGGGTTGCTGTTTATGGCCTTTACGCCGCAGTTAAGCTGGTTAAATTTTGTTTTTACATAGGCACTTTGGTTTATATCGTACACCCGGTCGGCACTGTAGGTGGCATCCTGGCTGTAAATACCGGTGCCGGCGTTGTAGCCCGAAGGGGCGCTGTATTGCCAGTAAAGCGGCGTGGCAATGGCGTTCTCAAAATTACAGCCTTTAAACTGAATGCCTTTTACCTTGTAAAGGTAGGCGTGTACATCGGGCCACGCCAATAAGTTAAGTGTGTTGCTGGTAACAAAGTTGCAGCTTATAAACTTACTTATGTTGCTGCCCTGATTATTGCTGTATGGCATAAACACCACATCCCTTACATTATTTATAAAGTCTGCGTTGTAGCAAATCACCACACCACCTGTGCTGCCGTAGTCAATGCCCGAAGAGCCGGTGGTGTAGGTGCTAATACCATTTAAGGCATTGCTTACCTCGCCCTGCATAATTCTCACTACACCCTGATAAATAGCCTGTCCCGGCGCGTTGTAGTAGGCTGAGCTGTTATACATTGTTTGTGGCTGACCTGCTGCGCCCGCAACTTGTATTCCATCCCATAACTCACCCGATATGTTGGTTATTTTGCCATTGCTGGTAATGATTAACTCTGCTCCTGGTTCCACGATTACTTTTGCGCCCTTCGTCATGGCTACAAGGCAGCTTACTGTAAGGGTTACGCCTGATTTTATGGTGAGGTTGCCTTTCATGTATCTCGAGGAGTTGCCCCACCATGCGCTTGTGCTTACTGTATAATCATAGGCAGGGTCGCGGCTAAGGGCATCTGTTCGGCCTTGCGCAGTAAGCAGGCCCACAAGCGAGGTGCGCAGGTTATAGTGCATAACTCCCATTTGCATGGGCGAAAGGTAATCGTAACATCCTTGGTCCTGACTCATTAAGTTGTTTCCGCCCTGCGGATCTGTACAACCGTGTGGACCAGTTATAGCCAAACCTTCCTTATAAAAATCATTTGCAGTAATACCACCTGAACAGCAGTAATCCGGTGGGTAAATCGTGGTATTGGCATCGGTATGAGCCAAGCCTAACACATGGCCTACCTCGTGAGCTATGGTTTCACCATACCAGTTAAAGTTATCCCAACCTGGATGCCAGAATACCCCTGTTTGCGCATGAAACACAGAAAAGTTCAGCGGGTAAATGCCAGGTAAGCCTTCCGGTGGGGCCGAATAAATGCGGCAGTCGTAGGTGGTTACAGTTGTGTTGTTTATGGCAGTGGTATTTTCGTCGCAGGCGCCCAGATAAAAATTTATCGCGTCGTCGTCGTCGTAAGTATTAATCGCTTTGCTGGGGTGGTTGTAATAATAGTCGTCGAGTATGATCTGGTACCCCACCAGCTTAAGCTTAAATTTTGCATCGGACAAGTTGCTCGGATACGGGTTGTTGTTCCAGTTGCCGGTAAGCTTAGGCGTGGGCGAAAGCGCCGCCAGCTTTGCATTGGCGGCCTGTATGGCGGCGGTGCAGTGGCCTATGGTTGTAATATTATCTCCGGCCGAGGTGGAGTAAGTCCACACCCCGAGATTGCTGTTGGTGGTAGGGGCAAAAATCCAAACTTTTACCCCCACCTCAATCGTTGCATCGTTAGCCATGGGCTTAAAGTCGTTCAGGAAAAGATCGCAGGGCCCGGCCGGCGGGGAGCTTGAAGGACGGGCCTGGTCGGTGGAACCACAAACACCTATAAATTGCGCTTTGAGTGGCTGAAACAGGCACAATATATGTGCCAGAACAATTAATAATTTACTCCTTTTCATGGTTAAATGGTTTTTAAATTAATTATTTTGATTACAGTTAAGTGTGTTTAAAGGGTTTGTTTTGTAGCGTATATGGTTTAGTGCCTAAAAGTTTAATAAAATTTGTTGTAAATGAGTTCTATATATTATAACGGATTTTTAGCCCCAAAAGTTGAGTGCAACCACTGTTAAATTCTCAAAGTACAATTGAGCAACCCTTAAAATCTTGCTCTGTACCGGCCACACTGTGCGGCGGGTGCATGCTTATGTGTTTTTTCGTTCTGTCATTTTTATTGGGGGATTAAAGATGAATAAATAATGCCCCGGCCGCTTTGCCACACCCGAAAAACCCATTGAAGGTTTAGCGCCGCAGGCCAGAGCATTTCCCAATCATTATTGTGCTCTATAAAACTAAATTATTTAACAACCCTTGTCAACTGTTGTAAACAACAGGTACGTACCTGTAGTAAACAACAGGTGACCACCAAAACCCACGTCTTCAGAGGCTTCCGGTATGTTTCGTGAAAAAATTTTTTAGACGAATGCTCGTTTTTGTTCGATTAAAGGCAAAAACAATCTAAAATGATTTCCTTGTAACACGGATAGCACCAACCATGTATGGCAATGTTACTTAACAGCTCTGCTTTACCGCAGCGTGGGATGTGTTGCCCAACAGGGTGTTTTGAGGGTTAGGAATAACCATAAGCCATTTTCAAATGCCTCTAATGACGGACCCGGCTGTTGCGGTGCGCGGCATCCACAATATCGCGCACTTCGAGCACCTTTTTATAGTAGCCCCTGGCGGCGCAATGGATCATGGCTTGTCCGAGCTCGGCCAGTGTACTGGTTGAACCCCGAAGGGCAAATCTCAGAAAGGGATACATCCACTTAATGTAGCGATAGAACTTAATTGTATTTTTTAAACCGGGCGTTGGTTGCATATACCCCGGCCTGAACATATAGGCCCGAGGGAACAAAGCAATCAGATCGTTTTCGGTTTTGCCCTTTACCCTGGCCCACATGGAGCTGCCCTTTTCAGTGCTGTCGGTAGCGGCTCCTGAAACATAAGCGAAAAGAATGTCAGGGTTGAGCGCTTTTACTGCTTTTGCGAAATGGATGGTAAGATCGTAGGTCAAGCGCCGGTACTGTTTCTCCTTCATGCCAACCGACGAAACCCCGAGGCAAAACAAACAGGCGTGATACCCCTCAGCCACACCCTTCAGTGAATCCAGTTTAAAAAAATCCTCCACCAGCAACTCGGCTAGCTTAGGATGCGAAACACCACAAGCCCTGCGGCCAATAACGAGTACTTTAGTTACTTTTTTGTCGTTCAGACACTCGTGCAACACACCTTCGCCAACCATGCCGGTGGCGCCGGTAATAATAATATTCAACTGCTTGTCCATTCATCAAGGTTTTATATAATAGTTCAATCACAGAATTAAAATTTAAAAATAGGCGTCATTCCAGTTGCCCGAATTTGCCGGCATTAAACTCGTCAATAGCCACGTATAGTTCTTCCTGCGTGTTCATTACAAAAGGGCCGTATTGTGCTACCGGTTCTTTAATTGGCTCGCCGCTCATAAACAATATGAGGCTATCCTCACTGCTGTTTATTTCAATTTCTTCGCCTTCGTTGGCAAACAAAACCAGGTCATGTG
>CALMNJ010000306.1 GCA_937868675.1 uncultured Bacteroidota bacterium
CCAAATCGTCCAGAACTCAAATGCTGGTGTATAAGGCCCCAACGCTCGACGAGTTAAGTAAGGAGGCGGAAAAAGACAATACAGCCTTGAAAAAAGACATTGAGGAAAGCCTAAGTAAATCCAAACAGATACAAAAAGAGATCAGCGATCTCCTCAAAAAAATAAATGATAAAAAAGAGCTTGGTTACGAAGAAAAGAAAAAGCTTGACGACCTTCTGAAAAAACAGGAAGAACTTCAGAAAAAAATTGATGAGGTAAAACAACAGAGTCAGCAAAACATCAACGAACAAAACCAGTTCAGCCAAACCGATGAGTCGTTACTTGAAAAGCAGCAGCAATTACAGCAGCTGTTTGAAAACGTAATGACCCCCGAAATGAAAAAACTGTTTGATGAGCTCAACAAAATGATGGATAAACTGGATCGCAATCAGATTCAGGAAAAACTGGAGGAGCTTAAACTCACCAATAAAGACATTGAAAAAGAACTGGACCGGAACCTGGAAGCGTTTAAACAACTGGAACTGGAACAAAAAATGCAGAATGCCATTGAAAAGCTTGACGCACTTAAACAACAGGAAGAAAATCTGAACAAACTAACGGAAGGCAAAAAACCCGAAAACAAAGACTCCAAAAAAGAAGATCCTTCACATGCCAATAAGCCAGAGGACAAGAATCCAAATCCCGACAGCAAAGACCCCAAAACACCTGATGAAAAAACTCAACAGGCAAATAATACCGATAGCAACAAAGATAACAAGCGGGACGCCAAAGATCAGAAACAGGAAAACGGTGATAAAAAAAATCCGACACCTGAAGAGCTTGCCAAACAACAGGAAGAACTAAAAAAACAGTTCGAAGACCTTAAAAAAGACATTAAGGATATAGAAAAGAAAAACAGCGAGCTGGAAGAGCCAAATAAACTTCCCGATACCGGCCAGAAACAGGAAGAAGTAAGCAGGGATATGCAAAACAGCTCCGAACAACTAAGCAAGAACAATAAAAAAAATGCCTCCAAATCGCAGAAAGATGCCATTCAGAAAATGGATGACATGATGCAGCAAATGGAAAGTGCCATGGAGGAAGAGGAGGAAAAGCAGGATGGCGAAAATGCAAAAACGCTGCGCCAGATACTCGAAAACCTTGTAAACCTTTCGTTTTCGCAGGAGGACTTAATGAAGAACCTTTCGCAAACCCGCGTTGATAATCCCAGATACACGGCTATCCCCCGGCAGCAAAACAAACTTAAAGACGACAGCAAAATTATTGAAGACAGCCTTTTGGCCCTTAGCAAACGCGTGCCACAAATAAGCGCACTGGTGAACCGCGAAATACGTTCCATTAATACCAACATGGAAAAAACAGTGAAGTCGCTGGCCAACCGTAATACTGCCGAAGCCTCCACTCGTATGCAACTTACCATGAAGTCAGTAAACGATCTGGCCCTGCTGTTAAACGAGAACCTGGACGACATGCAGAACCAGATGAAAATGAAAATGAAGAGCAAGTCGCAGAAAAAGGGAAAGTGTAAAAAGCCAGGTTCAGGTAGCGGAAAAAACCCATCCAGCAGTGGCAACCCTGTCTCTTCCATGCGAAAATTGCAGGAGCAGCTCAACAAACAACTTAAGGATATGAAAGAAGCCCTTGAAAAAGGCCAGAAACCCGGAGAAAAACCTGGACAAAAAGCCGGCGAAAAGCCTGGAAGCGGTTTAGGACAGCAAGGACAGAGCGGTGGATATATGCCTGGCAGTGAACAGTTTGCAAAAATGGCTGCGCAGCAGGAGGCACTTAGGCGACAGATGGAGGCCCTTATGAGTAAGCTCAAAAACAAAGGCAAAGATCCAGGTGGCGATGTGGCCAACCTGATGGAGCAGACTGAGAAAGATCTTGTAAATAAGCAACTTAACGACCACACGCTCATGCGTCAACAGCTCATTTTAACCCGCCTTCTTGAAAGCGAAAAGGCCGAGAAAGAAAGGGAACAAGACGAGCAACGCAAAAGCAACGAGGCAAAAACTCAAAATTTGAGCAACCCTGAAAGCTTTTTAGAGTATAAAAGGTTAAAACAAAAAGAAATGGAGTTGCTCAACACGGTTCCGCCCGGTTTAACTCCCTACTATAAAGAACGGGTTAATAATTATTTTAACAGTTTGAGTAAATAATGATTCCGGCTAAACACCAGACACTGAAGATTAATTCAACTACCAAGAACCTCCGTTTGATTGAGAGGCTGATAGATGACGTTTGCCAGGTTTATAGCGTAAATGAAGACTGCTATGGCAACATGCTTATTGCTGTAACCGAAGCAGTTAATAATGCCATTCATCATGGCAACCGGGATAATCCCGAAAAATTTGTGCGGATTGGATTTGAATGCAACGACGAGAATCTTGTATTTTCCATTACCGACGAAGGGCAGGGTTTCGACCCTGACAGCCTACCCGACCCAACCGACCCAACCAACCTCGACAAAATAAGCGGAAGAGGCGTGTTTCTGATGAGCAACCTTACCGACTTTATTAAGTTTGAACAAGGGGGGAGCAGGGTGTTGCTGGGATTTAAAGGCTGACATTTGACTGGTTAAAAAAGCCGCCCAATTGCAGGCGGCTTTTTTTATGTGAAAAAACTCCAAAACTCCTTCTGGTAATTTCTCAATTCACATTTTGATATTATCTTTAAAATCCTTGTTACGCCTATTATGGCCGGAATGTTCAAAACAACATATTTAACCCTCCTGCTGTTGTGTTTTCGTCCTGTTCCGGTACCTGCGCAAATTCAAATAGACTATGTGAATCCCGAAAAAAACAGCACACCGGACAGGCTCGCCATTATGTACTACGAAAAAAAGGACTTTGAAAAAGCGCTGGTGTATCTTGAGCCTTTGTTCGACTGGGATCCTGCGGCCTGGTACATGTATTACTACAACAGCCTGGTACAGGTAAAGGATTTTTCGAGGGCCGAAAAAATTACGAAAAAACAATTGAAGCAAAACAAAACAGACGTGAAGTTATATGTGTTTCTGGGCAAAGTTTACAAGCTTCAAAACGACACTAAAAAAGAAAAAGAAACCTACGATAAGGCACTGAAAGAACTTTCTCCCTATCCCCCATTTGTAAACCAGCTCGGCGAAGCCTTTACCGATAACGGCTTATACGAACAGGCCATTCAGGCCTATAACAAAGGGCGCAAGGCCACACCCGACAATCCTTACTTTTACGAAAGAGCCGAGGTTTACAGACTGAGTAACAATACGCCCGCCATGATTAACGAATATCTGGATGCGCTTGAGTTTAAAGAAAGCGAAATACAAAACGTACAAATTAAACTACAAAACTCGCTGGGATACGACGATGAAAGCGGAGGCATGAAAAACCCGCTTCTTAAAATGGAACTTCAAAAAAGAATCGTGAACAACCCCGACAAAATTATTCTTACAGAATTTTTGATTTTTGTTCAGAAATTACAAGGCGATTTTGATGGCTCTTTTGTGCAAAGCAGGGCATTGGACAAAAGGCTGAAAGAAGAAGGTCAACGCCTTTACGAACTGGGACGTATTTGTGTTAGTAACGGACGCTACGAAACCGCCCAGCGCTGTTTCAGTTACCTAATGGAGAAGGGAACCCAGAATGTGTATTACGATCTTGCAGTGATTGAAGCGCTGAATGCCGAATATATGGCCCTTACCACATCGCCAACGCCCTCACGACAGGAACTGGAAACACTCGAACAAAAATGTGAAACAGCCTACGAAAAATACGGCTTCAAAGAATGGAGCGCCGGCCTGCTTAAAAACCTTGTTAATCTTAAGGCGTATTACCTGAATAAAACCAACAGCGCCGTTTTGGTTTTAGAGTCCTTTCTGAAACTTGCCGGTATAAGCAATACCGTAAAAGGCGAATACAAAATACTGCTGGCCGATATTTATTTGCTGCGCGGAGAAATATGGGACGCATCGCTTCTTTACTCACAGGTTGAAAAAGATTTTAAGTACGAGCCCATCGGGCAGGAAGCCAAATTCAGGAACGCCAAACTTAGCTTTTATGCCGGTGATTTTACCTGGGCCAAAGCGCAGGCCGATATACTGAAAGGCGCCACCAGCAGACTTATCTCAAACGATGCCATTGAATTAAGCCTGGTCATTTCTGATGCTCTTGGAGTGGATACTGATGCGGCACCTCTGAGTGTTTATGCGCAGGCCGAACTGGCAATGCTTCAGCATAAATACGATCAGGCTCTTGACTCACTCGACTTCATAAACTCAAAATTCAGCTCTCATACGTTGGGCGATGATATTTTTTATAAAAAGGCACAAATATATACGGAGCGTGGCAAATGGACCGATGCTGAAACCATGTATAAAAACATTCTGGAATACTATCCTGACGAGATTTACGGCGATGATGCACAATTCAGGCTAGCGGAGCTTTATCAATACAAACTGCTCGACAAGGAAAAAGCACAGCAGGCCTATCAGGATATTTTGCTCAAGTACCCTGGTAGTATATATACCTCCGAATCGCGCAAGCGTTTCAGGGAGCTTCGTGGCGACAACATCAACAACTGATGCTGAACTTTAAGCCCGTTATCCAATCCATTCATGTTCCTTACAATTATCAGTGTAGTGTTTTGCGGCTGGATCTTATTGATCCGGTTATAAGCGGGAATAAATGGTTTAAACTAAAGCATAATCTCGAAGTCGCTAAAAGCAAAGGCCTCAGCCGTATCCTTACCTTTGGAGGCGCCTACTCGAACCATATCGCCGCTACTGCCGCTGCAGCAAACAGATTTGGTTTTAGCAGCATCGGCATTATTCGTGGTGAGCCATCTGAAAATCCAACACTCGCTGTGGCGGCGCAAAACGGCATGAAACTGCACTTTGTAAGCCGGGAAGAATACAGAAAAAAAACCACTCCCGGTTTTACAACTAAACTGCGGGAACAATTTGGCGATGTTTATATTATACCTGAAGGCGGAAGCAATATCGAAGGCGTAATAGGGTGTATGGAAATTCTTAAGGATATACCTCGTCATGACTACGTTTTTTGCGCTTGCGGCACCGCCACTACCTTTGCCGGATTGGTGGCATCGGCCCCCGGCAATTCAAAAGTGCTGGGCATTAGCGTATTGAAAGGCGAAAACAAACTTCCCTCCGAAATAAACAAACGACTCCTGGATGCCGGCATCAAATCGGGCAACATTGCCGGAAACGAAGCGATTTCAGCAGGCGATGATAACACTCACCTGATCACCAACACGTATTGTTTTTCAGGCTATGCATCGTGCAACTCGGATTTGATTGCGTTTAAAAAAAACTGGGAGGCAGCTCACAACATTCCGCTTGATTATGTTTACACAGCCAAATTGATGTATGCTGCCGAAGACCTGATGAATCATCGGTTTTTTGCCAGCGAATCGAAAATACTTTTGATTCACAGTGGCGGACTACAGGGAAATGAGGGATTTGAGAACCGTTACCACCTTACGCCGATTCGGTAATTTACACTATACCACGCATGAAATGCCATCTCATTCGTAAACAATTGAGATGATGAGGCGAACACCTTCATAAAGCCTACCCCAACCGAAACATGTTGCGACACGCCTTTAACACTACCAAAACGCCAGCCGAATTGAGTTTGTGCGGTGAATCCCTCAGTCATTACAACTGATGCGTCGGTGCCATAACGCAGCCTTGGGCCCACGAATAAACACACGCGATCGTTCTTCGGATTCCGGATGTAAAAATTAATGTCAATACCCGAAGCGAAGCCTATTGAAGAAGATCGGCCCCTTGTATTAAAAAATAATCTTCCAAAACCGTAGTTGTAAGACAACACCACTGGCACCACCACACCAACATTACCGGCCGGATTAATTCTTTCATACACAAAGGTGCCCCTTCCAATAAAGAGACCAAGGGGTTGTACTGAAATAATATTCTGATGTCTTACCTGGCTGTTTTCTTCCATTGCGTCCGCTTTAGAATAATCGGTACCAATAGCATGTATATTGCCTTGATAGTCCTCAACCATTACAACATACCTTTTTTGAAGCCGAATGGCCGCTGAGGTATCGGTTGCCTTGTAAAAAACATAATCACGGCTTATTGACAGCAGTATGCCCGTTTTTACAGTTCCGTCGCTCATGAAAAACGTATCCTGTGCCCGGAAAACAAAGGCCATACAACACAGCGCTATGATTAGTGATTTACGCATCAGAAACTGTATCCAATGTTAAGCGTCATATACCCTTTTAATTGAAACTGCGTCCCGTTAATCGTAAGATTTTGTCTGGTACCATTGGCATTGTTCAATTGATCCTTAAGCTCACCTCTCAGAAAACAACCTCCTAAGCCCATAAATGATTTAATGAAAAAACGTTCGGGCCACTGGTGCGATAAGCCAACCGTGAACAACGTTGCCAGATTGTATGCTTTAACCCTCCCCTCGTTAACCACACTTATTGAGCCCGAACTATTATGGATATACGATATTTTAGTGTAAGAGATATTCGTATACTTAAACATCAGGCCCCAAAACAGAGAAGGCCCTTGCAGTGGATTATTGCTATATACATCCGCCGAAATACCCAGGTCGTAATTTTTTTTTGCTTCGTACAACTGATTTATTTGAAGATTATAGAACCCTGTGGCATTGTTGAAGTTATAGGCGCCCATACCCGTGAGTCCAACTTTGTGCCTGGGCACCAGAAACTCATAGAAAAGCGAGGCGTCTGAATTTACCAGTGCAAGCGAGTTAAATGAAAGACGATTGTTGAATTGTGCTTTTGTAATCTGCCGTCCGCTGCCCGTTTCCTTATTGTCAGGATTGACCCGGCTTATTGTTTTGCTTTCGGCAGGACGGTTAAATGTTTCAAAAAAGCCATTTTTATACCGGATAAGCATGATGTACTGGCGGGCGATCTGCTTTTTTTCACCATTGCTCTCCATCAGCACGGCATCGGGCCCAATTTCGATTACTTTTCCCTGACGTTTTTCACCATCAAGAAAATACACAGTATCCTGCGCCCCAAGCGTTTTGTACAGCAGTATCAAAAAAAGAATGAGTTTTCGCATTATTCAAAAGTAGGAAATTACCTCTTACCTATGCGTGGAAAACGCTGGTGTTGCAGGTGAACACATTACCGGTCTATTCAAACTCGATGTAGGGCCGGGCTTTCTCATATAGCTCATTATCATTAAAAATCTCGCGCAGGTTGGTTGGTGTTATTATGGTTTTTTTACGCCACTGCATCACACTTTTTGTGAGCTCATAACTAAAATACGGATGCCTGTTTATGGTTTTGAAATCGTCCTTGCTGATTTTAATTTTTCTGATCTCTGTTCCACTCACAAAAAACTGTTCGCGGGTTTTTTCAAATAATTCTTCGGTATAACCGTAAACTTCTTTTAACTGATCCACTTTAAGAAAACCGCCAAGCATGCCGCGATATTTTATAATACGTCGTGCAAACGAGGGTCCGATGCCATTAATGCTCAGAAGCTGAAGACTGTCGGCGTTATTTAAATCAACCCGTTGTGCTGACTGCGGCGATTTAATGGTTATCATCTCTTCATGCTTTGCCAGCGGAT
>CALMNJ010000307.1 GCA_937868675.1 uncultured Bacteroidota bacterium
GTTTCTATTCCACCCTGATATAAATAATCGCGGTAGCGGTCATAGTCGAGGTAAGTCCACACAAACTCTTTGTACTGCACACGATTTTTTCCAAAGTCCATCTGATGGCCATAGTTAAATTGTGCGCGAAACAACACCGGGGCCAGTAACAGTAAATATAATATGCCTTTTTTAAGCAATTTTTGTAAGCAAGGACTTTAAAAGTACGTAAATTGTTTGGGAATATTGTGTGAAAATATCTGAAAAAAGGCGGAGCAGCTCCCTGAGCCGGTGTTCAGCCCAGGTGCCGCTATTCGAGCATCTTGAGGTCGCCCACGGCGCTGCCTGCAATGCCTTTAATGGAGCCATAAAACTGGGTGGTGTTAAGCAACACTTTTTCGAGTTGCTTTTCGCGTTCCTTCCAGTTCCTTTCGGCCTGTATGCGCTCGCGGGTAATGGCATCGCGCAGGGCCACAAATCCTTCAACAAGCGCCTCCATGTTTTGCCTGAACTCGTTACCGGTGAGGTAATCGTAAAGCATGTGCATTTTATCGCCTTTGTTTTCCTGGCTTACCAGCGCCGCGTTTATTTTAACCAGGCTTTCGCGCAGCAGCATGGATATGGCTTTTACCTCGCCAAAGCGGCAAATCCACACGCCGTCTTTTAAGCCAAAGGCGTCCATATCGCGGGGCAGAACCTCGGTTACAATCACGGCAATATCCGCCTGCTGGGCACGCATGTCCGTTTTCAGTTTATCAATCCATTCGGACGAGAACGCTTTTGTTCGTTTGCTTTCGTAAATAATTTTACCACACACACGCGCCTGATTGTCGCGCACGATAAGCACACAATCGGCGCCACGCACCCCCTTGGCCACTTCTTCCACAAGATCAAAAGGGAAGGCCCCGCGCAGTAGCTCTTCAAGGGCCAGCTCCTGCACTTCGCCCTGTAATTGCATACTTCCCTGCTCGGCCTTGCGCTGCATTTCCTCGATGAGTTTCTTCTGGTCTTCAAGTTTTTTCTCGTATTCGCGAATGGCCAGCGCGTTACGCTCCTGCTCCTGTTTCTTAATTGTGTCGGTAATATTTTGGCGTTCCTCCACAAGCTTTTTCTGCACCTGCAATTCCAGTTCGGCCTCTTTGTCCTTAAGTTCCTTTTCTTTTTTTAAATATTCGAGCTCCTTTGTGCGCGAAAGTTTTAGTTTTTCTTCATTTTCCCTATTGGCCTCATTTAATAACTGAATGCGGTTTTCGTAATCCTGAGTTAACGATTTCCTGACAATCTCCTCCACCTGCTGCTTTTGCTGACTGAGCGATTGTGTGAGCTGCTTCTGAAACTCGTCTTCCTTTTTAGCTTTCCATTCCTGCATGTCGCGCCTCAGCCGTTCCTGAACCTCCTGCCGGAAGGCTTCGGTAGCTTCGAATTCGTGGTGACAGTTAGGACATTTTATTGTTGAATTATTGCTCATAACAAGTAGGATTCGATGTAAAAATAACTAAGTTAATTGGTTTATTTTGGACGGGTTTTGAACTATGAACAAATACTGCTTATACTACCCTATCATATCATAATTTAGTGAAATTGCCATTTACACTATGAAACAACTCATACTCATACGTCACGCAAAAAGCGACTGGGGCAACGAGGGCCTGAAGGATATAGACCGCCACCTGAATGAACGCGGTTACTCCGATGCCTACCTCATGGCCGACTGGTATGCTGAAAACCAAAAGCTACCTGATCATATTATCAGCAGCACTGCCACACGGGCACTGAGCACCGCCATGATATTTGCAAGACGATTTGAATCAAAAATTACCGGGATTGAACTGGAGCCCGGAATTTATGAGGCCCATGAGGAATACCTGCTGGAAATAATTCACAACATAAGCGATACTCATAAACGGGTCATGTTATTTGGTCATAACCCCGGCCTTACCAATCTTAGCAACCGCATGGCGCCAGGTACCTATTTCGATAACATACCAACCTGTGGCGTTGTTGCCATAAATTTTAAAACTGAATCGTGGAAAAAAGTACTTAAGGAAAGTGGCGAGCTCGTTTATTACCTATTCCCCAAAGACTTTAAAGAACACAATTAAGTAATTTATGAAACACAAGGATTTTCCTTATATCAACCGCGAAATAAGCTGGCTTTCGTTCAACGAACGGGTGTTGCAGGAAGCTGCCGACAAAACCACACCCCTTATTGAGCGCCTGAAGTTTCTGGGTATTTTCAGTAACAACCGCGACGAGTTTTACCGGGTGCGCGTGGCCACGGTGAAGCGCCTGGTGAAACTTGGCAAGAAAGCCATTTCGCTTTACGGTGAAGATCCGCGCGAGTTGCTTACCCGCCTGCAGCGCAAAGTAATTGAGCAGCAGAATCATTTTGAAACCATATATCAGGAACTTCTTGGCGAGCTGGCTGCAAAAGGCGTGTTTATTGTAAACGAAAAGCAGCTAACCGGCACCCAGAAAATACATGTGAGCGAGTTTTTCAGCAACGAACTGGTATCAAGCCTTTTTCCGGTAATGATTGACGACAGCAAGCCTTTTCCATATATGAAAGACAAGGCCAGCTATTTGTTCCTGAAACTGGAGTCGAAACACAAGGACAAAAAAAACAAGTTTGCGCTTATTGAAATACCATCGCAATCCTCGGCCCGTTTTGTGATACTTCCAAAACATAACAACAAACACTACATCATGATGGTTGACGATGTGATTCGCTATAACACGGACAAAATTTTTGAAGTGTTTGGCTACCGCACCACCGAAGCCTACAACATTAAACTAACCCGCGATGCCGAACTGGACATGGACAACGATGTGAGTAAAAGCATGATCGAAAAAATATCCAAAAGCGTAAAAGCCCGCAAGCAGGGGCAGCCTGTGCGTTTTGTTTATGATGCCGCTATGCCCGATGACATGCTCCGCTACATTATGAAAAAACTGGGAATGGCCAAAAAGGACAACGCCATTCCGGGAGGGCGTTATCACAACTTTAAGAACTTTATTGATTTTCCAAGGCTGGGCGAAAAAGACCTGGTGTATAATCATCCTGTCCCGCTGCAGCATCCTTACCTTGCACAAAACACAACAACCACCCTTCGTGTGATAAAGCAAAAGGATATTCTGCTTCACTACCCCTATCACTCCTACAATCAGATTATTAATTTGCTTCGCGAAGCCTCTATTGACCCGAGTGTTGAAAGCATTAAAATAACCCTTTATCGTGTGGCCGACTCATCAAAAATTGCCAATGCGCTGATTAACGCGGTAAAAAACGGAAAAAAAGTACTGGTGCTGGTTGAACTGCAGGCCCGTTTCGACGAGGAAAACAATATTTACTGGGCCAATAAATTGCAGGAAGAGGGAGCCAAAGTAATATTTGGCGTACCGGGTCTCAAAGTGCATTCAAAATTATTTGTCATCAGCACACGTGAAAATGGCAAGGAGGTGCACTACGCGCACATTGGCACAGGCAACTTCAACGAAAAAACCTCGCGCATTTACACCGACTTTTCGCTGCTTACTGCGCATAAAGAAATTGCCGGCGACCTGAACCGTGTTTTTGAATTTTACGAAAACAACTTTAAGGTTCATAACTTTAAGCACTTACTGGTGGCACCCTTTTACATGCGAAAAAGCCTGGTAACGCTTATCAATAAAGAGATTCACAATGCCCGGCAAGGCAAGCCAGCATCCATGATCTTAAAGATGAACAGCCTGGTTGACAAAGATATGATTGCCAAACTTTATGAAGCAAGCAAAACCGGCGTTGAAATTACGCTGATCATAAGAGGAGCCTGCTCGCTGGTAACCGAAATTGAGGGCTGGAGCGACAATATTAAAGCATACAGCATTGTAGATAAATACCTTGAGCACGCACGCATCTTTGTTTTTCACAACAACGGCAACGAGAAAATTTTTATTTCCTCTGCCGACTGGATGAGCCGGAATCTCGACAACAGAAGCGAGGTGGCCGTACCTATATACGATCCGGTTGTCCGCAAACAACTCAAAGACATTTTAAGAATACAGTTATCCGGCAACACCAAGGTGAGGATTCTCGATCGCCTGCAGGAAAATATTTACAAAAAAGCGAAGCCTGGCGAAAAAAAGGTAAGAGTGCAGGACGAAGTGTACAATTACTTTAAAAAAGAAAAAGAACATTACCTTAACAGCACAAATAAACAGAAACACATACAACAACATTAATGGTATTTGCAGCTATTGATATCGGAAGTAACGCCATGCGCCTGCTGTTTTGCAGGGTTTACACAGTTGAAGGGAAACCCCGTTTCAGCAAAGAAGAACTGATACGCATGCCCGTGCGACTTGGTGAGGATGTTTTTTTACAGGGCAAAATAACCGAGGCCAAGGGCGAAAGACTGATTGGAACGCTGAGAGGTTTTGCCGAGCTTATTAAAGCCTATGGTGTGGTGGATTACAAAGCCGTGGCCACGAGCGCCATGCGCGATGCCAGCAACGGACCACAGATTATCGGAAAAATAAAAGAAGAAACCGGCATTCATGTTGAGATAATTGATGGAAAAAACGAGGCGGCGATGGTATTTTCGAATCATATTGAAGAACTGCTTAACCCCAAACACGCCTACCTCTACATTGACGTGGGCGGTGGCAGCACAGAGCTTACGTTGTATTTCAACAGTAAAGTAATCTCAGCACGCTCATTCAACATTGGCACAGTAAGGATGCTTCTTGATAAAGTTGAAAAGGAGGAATGGGAGGAGATGAAAGCCTGGCTGAAACGCAACACCGCCGGCATACATCCGTTGCATGCCATTGGTTCGGGGGGTAACATAAACAAGATTTTTAAAATAAGCGGCAAAAAGGAGACCAAACACCTCAGCTACGATAAACTGAAGAGTATTTACGAAATGCTTTGTTCGTACACCTATCAGGAACGTATTGAACTGCTTGGTATGAAACCCGACCGTGCCGACGTAATTATTCCGGCATCAAAAATTTTTCTCACCATCATGAAAAATGCCGACATCGAAAAGGTGTACGTGCCTCAGGTTGGCTTGTCGGACGGGCTTGTGCATCAGATGTATGAGAACTACAAGGCCGATCACAGGAAATAAAGGTGCTGTTCAGGTTACATACCTTGTTTATTACGTTTGGCATTAACGATGCTATTGATATAATACTCGTAGCTGTTATTCTGTATCTGGCATATAACCTTGTAAAGGGCACATCGGCGATCAACATCTTTATCGGGCTTACGCTGATTTACTTTGCTTACATCGTAATCCGCGCCTTCGACCTTAAACTCCTGTCATCTATTCTCGGAAAATTTGTAAACGTAGGCGTTATTGCAGTGATGATTGTATTTCAACAGGAGATCCGGAAATTTCTGCTCTACCTTGGTTCCAATGAATTTTTAAGAAACCGCAACTGGCGTGGCATTCTTAAGTTTAATGCTTCATCCGAAGACGCCAGCATGATAGATTTAGACATTCATGCCATTGCCACCGCCTGCGTAAGCATGAGCGGCACCAAAACCGGAGCACTCATTATCATTGCCCGAAAAACCGATCTTAAATTTTACATCAATACAGGCGAACCGGTTGACTCGGCCCTCACAGCGCGAATGTTAGAAAATATTTTTTACAAAAACTCGCCCCTGCACGATGGCGCCGTAATTATTAAGGACAACCGCATTGTGGCAGCCCGCTGCGTGCTGCCGGTAACCGAGCGTGTTGACTTTCCCGTAAACTATGGCATGCGCCACCGCGCCGCCGTTGGTATTACCGAACACACCGATGCCATCGCCGTATCAGTCAGCGAACAAACCGGCAGTATATCCTTAACCTTCAGGGGGGATATTGAAAGCCAGCTGAGCCGCGATAAGCTTATTTATTTGCTGGAAAAATATCTGGAAGTGTAACCCGGTTATTCTTTAAAGAACCTTCCTGAAAACGTATCGCTGCCCGATAGTATTCTGTACATGTAACAGCCAGTTTTTAATTCTGTTATATTAACCGCCTCTGTGCTTCTATACTCATCCACCGTGAGTATTTTTTCGCCCAGCATATTATAGATACTAACCGTCGCGTTTTGTCCGTTGTCAACAACAAACCGAACAAGCCCGCTGGCAGGATTGGGATAACAGCGCACCTGCCTCACAGGTTGCTGCTGGTTTACTCCGGTGCATGGACTTACCGTAACCGTAACCTGCATCGCCGCATTGCAATGCGATGTTGTATCGGTGCCGGTAACAGTATATACCTGAGTGGTAAGGGGTGCAAAAGAAAACGTCGGTGACTGGCAGGTTCCATTCAACAAATATTTGTCGGCGCCGCTTGCAACCAGCGTGCCGCTTTCCTGAGTACACAGCAGTGTGTTTCCGGCAACGGCAAGTGATGGCGAAATGGCTGTTACCGCTATGGTTTGTGTAATGGTGTCGCTGCTGCAGTTGTAGTATAATATGGCTTTTACCTGATAATTACCAGTGGCTGAATAATAATGCGAAGGCGTTGAAGAAGAAGATATATTCAGTGGGCCCGACGAAGGATCGCCAAAATTCCAACCGTAATTAAGTGGTGACTCAATAGCCATGCAATTTCCAAAGAGGTTGTTTGTCGTTGTAAACGTCAGTGTTTGAATCCGCCCGCGACGTAACGCGCACAAGCGATTGAACTGCCCGTTTTAGATAACTAAAGTTAAACGCGGTACATGTTGTTTATTTCTCGCGCAATATCTTCTCCATCTTCCTGCCTTTGGCCAGTTCGTCCACCAATTTATCCAGATAACGCACATTGCGGGTTAATGTATTTTCAATTTCCTCAACCCTGTAACCACAAATTACGCCGGTGATGAGGCTTGCTTTTGGATTCAATTTCGCCTTCTTAAAAAAAACGTCAAAAGTCGCCTTCTCCTTCATCAGGCTTTCCAGCTTTTTCTCGTCAAAACCGGTGAGCCAGTTTATTACCTCAAGCAGCTCATCTTTGGTTCTGCCCTTCTTCTGCACTTTTGAAAGATACAAAGGATACACGGAACCAAAACTCATTTCAGCAATGCGTTTATCATGCAATTCCGTTTTCATCACGCTGCGTTGGTAATGCTTTTAGCGGCTCCTACTCAAATACCTTGAAAGCCACGGCACTGAGGTAACCTGCCAGTGTGGCAAGCCCCACCACTTTGGTGCCGCCTATGTGTACCGCCTCCGGAATCATGGTTTGTGCAATCATGGTGAGCATGGCGCCGGCAGCAAGTCCTTCAATGCCGATTTCAATTTCGTGTGGTATAGAAGAGCCTATATAATAGCCAACCAGCGAACCAACGGCAATAATAAGCACCAGCGACATCCAAAGCATCATAATTTTACCGGTTGACAGACCGGATTTTTTCATACCAAGACTGGCAGAAAGCGCTTCCGGAAAATTGGACAGAAACAAACCGGCGATAAGGGTATAAGGCAGCACCTCTGTAAAAGCCGGATCGGCGCCGGTTCCGAGTTTCATGCTTAGCAGCGAAAGGAACCCCGCACCAATTACAAAACTTTCGGGTATTCCGTCAATCAACAACCCTAACCAAATGGCCATTGGCGCGCCACCATGCTCTTCAACCCCTTCTTTATGGTGTACATCTACTTCCTTTGAAGTAATTGCTCCCTCATGCCCTTTATGTTTAAGAAAATTAATGGTAGTGCCCACTTTGCGTAAAAACCCACCTTTACTATTGATCAGTTCATCTAATGTAAAAAACAAAAAGCCTCCTCCTGCGCATCCCAATATCAGGGCCAGCATCGTTTCCAGGGCATGTGTCCGGTCGTGGGCCATTCCTGTTGGACTGCTGGCCTGCCCCACTATTTCTTCCACTGTTGGAGCAATCAGCTCCACACTGAGGGCCGCCAGCAAAGCGCCCCCACCAAATGCTGTAAGACCAGCGGTGACGCGCGGGCCCGGTTTAAACGCAAAGCCAGCGATGGCCCCGATTGGTAATGAAATGGTTACCAAAGCACCGATAATAAAAGCCCACATCGCATATTTGGTTTGAGGATGCATAAACTCCGCCATGGAACCACTGTGATGCCAGATGAGCCAGCCACCAAGTAAAAAAATAACGACAAATAATAATGATATAATAACTTTTTTCATAGTTGTGTTTTTAGGGTCCTGTGCAAGTTTACCGGAAAATGCATCCTTTTAAGGAATCAACAACCACAGAACGTACGTTATGCACCTAAAGTAGATTTTATTTTCAATAAATACAACCTTTCGTAAAAAAACTGCACTCACTGCATAAGTTGAGGATGTTCCTGTGAAGTGCTGATAACCCTGTTGTACAGTTCAACCAAAATACTGATTTTGATCATTTCGATACGATCACCTCTATTACCTTGTTATCTGCAATAAAAATAAAATCATGGCGTTTTTGTGAAAATAAAAATGGTGTCCTGCCGCGGCGGAAAACACCGTTTAAATGGATAACTTCTTACCGGCGTAAACCCAGGCTCAGCTTTAAACTGCACCAGGTAGTCATTACCTTCAATCCAGTTAAAATCATAAAGAACAAGGTACTCGCGTCCATCATTCCAGCCTTTGGGTTCGAAACCGGCATGGATACGCTCGGAATTTAAACTCGTTTCGTTATGCACGTAACTGTATGCCTCCCACCTGATTCGGTTAATTGTAAAATAGTCGTGTGTGCCGGCAACACTCATTACAAAGTAAACGGCCACTACTGCAAAAGCAAAGTAACGGTACTCCTTGTTTTGAGGTGCCTGAAAACTACGCGAAATACGCGAAAACAAAATAGCAACCATGGCATAGACCGGAATATTATAACGATCGAAATAATTGTCGGCAATCATCAATAATAGCAGGTACGAAACAAGGGTTACCCATACGAAAATTGAAATATCCGGCACCTTTGCAAATTCGCGCTGCTTAACGGTTTTAATTATGGTAAGCGTCAACACAAACAGCGAAATGGCGGGAAAAATCAACCGCACCGTCTGAAGGAAATATTCAAAACCAGTTGACCAGGTGTGACAATTATATGCCTCACCGCAGGTAAGGTCCTGATAAAAAGTGGGAGCCCCTACCGACATATTGATAAACACATTGCCGGCAGGAAAGCGCACACCATTAAACCCATAATAAGACACCGCGGCAGAAAACAGAAAAATCAGTACGGTTAGTAAAGGCCGCACCACACGAAGAGCCGTTGGAATACGTATGGAGGCTATAGGCGCTAAAAAAACCAAAGCATGCAAAACGATGGAGGCGAAATGTTTTTGAAGGGAGGTTCCCAACTTCACATAAAACTCCCTTGAATCCGGATGTATATTTCCGGAAGGTTGATACAAATGGCTTTCGGGTAGTGTTGGCACAATAAACCCCTCGTACGCTTTAAGCACGACATACGTTACACACAGCGAGCCCAGGGCTGCGGCGCAAGCTATCCAGCCACGACGGCTCACAAAAACTGCTAGTGCGAAAGCAGCCGGCAACACTAAACCGAATTGCCGAAGCATCGTAATAAGAACCGACACTATAAAAAGTGGAAGAATAAAAACAAGCCTGTCGCTTTCGAAATACCGGACGCCCAAATAAATACCCAGTATAAGCAGTGTACTGAAATTTATCTCGGTCATAAAAGAATTTGAGGATGAGAAGTACACCGGATGAAAAACGAAAAGCGCCGAACCGGCAAACGCAACATAGCTGCTGCCCGAAAAGCGTTTTAGCAGCCGGTAAAGTAAAACGGCTCCCACAAAAGAGGAGAGCAGCGTGGAAACGCGCAGAATATTGAATGAGAATCCAAACAGGTAAACAAACAGCAGTCCGTAAATGACATGAGTCCACAATGTCATGGCGGGCCAGCTTCCCAACTCGAACCTTCCTGTATTAGCAAGCGTTTGCACGGTGCGGGCAAAAGCCCAGTCATCGTTTAACGGAAAATTGCCAGATGGCCAAACCAGTAATTCGGCCAGCACATACAACAACATCAGGGTCATCAACCCTCGTTCAGGCAGTAGTTTTCGCAGCATCGTTTAAAAATAAACAAATTGACACACGTGTGTAAATTTAGACTATTCTTATAACGAAAAATCACTGTTTATTATGTTATCAGAATGTAAGAATAAAGTAAAACTCCGATTAAAATAAAAGCGCTACTTTCGTGCAAAATATTTAAAAATGCAGATTTCAAAAGGAACAGTGGTGTCGGTGAACTATCTCTTGTCATCGAGCCAGGGCAGCGAGCCTTCGCAACTAGTTGAAGAGACGAGTAACGAGCACCCCTTTGTGTTCCTGTTTGGGTATAATGGGGCCTTTCCTCACTTCGAAAAAGAGCTTGAAGGAAAATCTGCCGGCGATAAGTTCGACTTTACCATTCATGCCGAACATAGTTACGGTCCATACGAACAAGATTATGTGGTAAAAGTTGACCGTGCCGCTTTTATTATTGATGGTAAATTCGACGAGACACGCGTGCAGGTTGGTTACGATGTGCCCATGCGCGATGCTAATGGCGAAGAAATTGTAGGCCATGTAGTTGATATTACGGACAACTATGTTGAGATGGATTTTAACCACCCCCTGGCCGGTCACGATTTGCATTTTAACGGCACGATCCTCGATGTGCGCCAGGCAAGCAGCGAGGAAATTGAACATGGTCATGTTCATGGCACTCACGGTCACCACCATTAACTTATCGCAGGCAATTTCCATTCTGAATTGACGGCAGATAATTCATCCGGCCCAAAAGGAGATTTCACGTATAGGCGTGCAACACGGGGCGATATAGAACAGCTTACGGCATTAGCGGTTGTTTCTTATGGCGCTTACTTTAAAGAGCTTTCGCCCGAGGAGGCCGGGAAACTGCGGGCAGGTGTTAGTGATACCAGTCGTTTTGAAAATTTAGTTAAACTATCCGA
>CALMNJ010000308.1 GCA_937868675.1 uncultured Bacteroidota bacterium
ATTTCTTACAACGCCACCGTGTCCACTGCGCCGCACACATTTATGTTTAGCGGTGCAGATTATTTTACCGTAAACAACCTCAATATGGTTGGCCTTGGTGCAACCTATGCTTTAGTTTGCCACTTATGGAGCAACTCTGATAACAACACCTTTAATGGCTGTACCTTTACGGCACCATTAGGAGGTACGTCCACCACACAGGTTCCGTTTTCGTTAAGCGGCAGTGGTACAAGTGCCACCTCTGTAGGCAGCTGCGGTAGCAATAATACAGTTAACAGCTCAACCGTGAGCGGCGGGTATTACAACACCGTGTTTTATGGCAATAGTGTTGCACCATTTAACATTAACAACAAAATAACCAACTCTTACATGGTGGATTATTATGTTTATGGCTGCTACAACGTTTATTGTCAGGGAACCACTGTAAAAGGTAACGTGGTAGAGCGCATGAACCGTACTAATACATCAACCTGTTATGGAATTTATTTCAGCACCGGCAGCATAGCCAACGGTTTAATAGAAGGAAACCATATACGTCGCCTCTATAACTCCATACCTAACAGTACCAACGCTACCTATTGTATCTATCTCATTGCCAGTGCTTCATCCGGCAGCGAAAATGTGGTTCGGAACAATATTATTTCCGACATCAATACAAGCGGCGCTATTTATGGTATTTATTTCTCAGGCGCTTCATTCGCCAACGCATACCACAACACGCTTTCATTCGACGATCAGACTTCAACAGCGGGCTTGGTTTATGCACTTTATCTTACCGGAAGCAGCTGCAATGCCCGCAATAACATCGTTTACATCAGCAGAACCGGAACAGGAGCCAAATACAATATTTATTTAACCGGCTCGAATGTAAACTGTAACAACAATGTGCTGGTAAACACAGCAACCGGCGGGGTACCTGCCATTGGTTACGCATCTTTGGCCTATGCTACACTGGCGGCATGGCAGGCAACCGGAAACGATCTTAATAGCATCTCCTCCGACCCCATGTTTACCAGCCCAAGTACGCTTAATTATGCGCCAACCAGCACGGTTGTGAATAATCAGGCCTTTCCGCTTGGAGTACTGACTGATTTTAATAACACATCGCGTAGTGTAGTTACTCCCGATCCTGGCGCTATTGAAGTGTTTACAACAGCCTGTACCGCTCCTGCGGCTAACTCAGTGCCATCACCAACTTTTGTGTATTGTCCGGGAGCCACTGTAAATATTGGTGTGGCTAATACATACACCACGGCTGGATACACGTATCAATGGCAAAGTTCCAATGTGTCGGGCGTAGGGCCGTTTACTTCCATTCCTGGAGCCACTTTAGCTAATTATGTGACGACACCACTAACGCAAAACACATATTATACTGCAGTTATTACCTGCACAAATACCCTTCAAAACACAACCACCTCTTCGGGTACTTTGCTTGTGGCGGGTGTTACAACAAGTAACGTTCCGTATTATGAAAGTTTCGAATCCCTGGCACCTAATAAGCTTCCGAACTGTTCTTGGACGGCAAGTAACCTTGGCGGAACATCGCTAACACAAACGGTGTCCAACAATGGCGGAAGAATTCCACGTACAGGAAACAACTTTGCCACTTTTTATTACTCACCCGCCAATACGAACTACTTTTATACCAATGGTATAAATCTTAAAGCAGGAGTGACATATTCCGCCTCTGTATGGTATATTGGCGATCTGGCTCAGTCAACCAATTGGACCGACCTCTCAATTATGATTGGTACGCAACAGCTTCCCAACGGTCTGGTAACCATCGCTTCAACCAATGGTCCGGCAGTTAGTCCCTCTCACAAGTCACTTTCAAACACCTTTACGGTGGCCACAACAGGTATTTATTACGTTGCAGTAAGGGGAACAGCATCGGCTGGCGCCGCACAGTATTTGTCGTGGGATGATCTAGCCATTGAAATACCCTGTAGCCTCAACGAACCCAATCTTGCAATTGCCGCCAACTACACGAATGTGTGCAGCGGTGCCCCATTCAATATGGTGGCAAGTGGGGCTAATTCTTACACCTGGAGTACTGGCAGCACAGCACAGGGAGTAACGGTTGTCCCTCAACCAACCACAACCTCCTATTATGTTGTGGGTTCAAGCACACTTAGTGGCTGTACCAAAACACTGACCCAACCCGTGAGTGTTAATCTTTCTCCACAAGTTATTGTGTTCCCGCAAAACCCTTCTGTTTGCGCCGGAAAATCAATTACACTTACGGCCGCAGGGGCAGGATTGTATAACTGGAATACAGGAGCTCTCAGCCCTTCAATCATTGTGAGCCCAAGCGCCACAACATCGTACTCCGTTATCGGTCTTAATGCCATAGGATGCAGTAGCATGACCTCTGTGCAGGTGACTGTTAATCCACTTCCTTCGGTACTGGTGTCAGGTAATACAACCGTCATGTGTGTGGGCGAAACCGTAACGCTTTCAGCGCTAGGCGCTCAAAGTTATCAGTGGTATTCTAACTCATCAAACATGCAAACGGGTAATCCGATTATTGTATCGCCTACAAGTTCGAAAAACTATACTGTGTATGGTACCGACTCAAAAGGATGTGCCGGCGCCGCGGCGATGGTGCTGGAAGTAAATGAATGTACTGGTGTTTCTGAAATAGCTGAGCAGGCAGGAGTTCATATTTACCCGAACCCTTCTACAGGTGTATTTAACATTGAGTTTGCAACGTCTGATAAAAAGACCGTACAGGTAATGGATATTACAGGAAGAATAATTCAGCAAAACGAAAATGTAACAACTGCTGTTGGGGTAAATATTGCCGGACAGGCTAATGGCGTTTATTTTGTGAAAATAAATGCAGCAGGCCATGTCAGCATGGTAAAAGTTGTAAAACAGGATTAATCAAAAATCTGGCAATATATCTATAGAATAAAAACAACGTTTTTGTTTAACGTTTGTCAGAACGGAATCAATTAAAAATCAGAACATGAATTCAACATATAAAACATCCAATAAAAGGGCTGCAGGCGGCAGAGCCATTGTGGCCGGAATCTTAGTGGCCGGAGGGTTATTTTCCCAAACACTGCTGGCGCAGCAGTCCTACACCTTTACAAACTGCACGGCCACCGGAAACACGGGTCCCACCCAGTCCATGGTGAATGCGGCGTATGCTTCCACCAACCTCAACGGAAGCGTTACAATTGGCGCACAACAAGGTATTCAACAATTTACAATTCCTATTTCAGGAGCATACAAAATAGAGGCATACGGAGCTCAGGGCTATGGTGCTGGCGGTGTTGGCGGAAGGGGCGCGTATATGAGCGGCGAGTTTAATTTTACTGCCGGACAGGTACTTAAAATTCTCGTTGGACAACAAGGCGAATTACCAGCCAACTCCAGTTACAATGCACAGTACGGAGGTGGCGGTGGAAGTTTTGTTACCGATGGTAGCAATGTGCCCTTTGTTGTTGCTGGTGGCGGCGGTGCCAATTGGTCAAGCGCTTTTTCGACCATATCTGATGCACCTGTTACCACAAGCGGCAATAACAGTGGCGGTGTAGGAAGTACTACTTCTGCCGGTGGAGCCAGTGGCGCGGGTGGCGGAACAGCCAACTCAGCAGATGGTGGAGGCGGCATTACGGGTAATGGTTCAGGCACATCAGCCGGTCAGGCT
This sequence comes from uncultured Bacteroidota bacterium, assembly GCA_937868675.1. Classification (GTDB taxonomy): domain Bacteria; phylum Bacteroidota; class Bacteroidia; order B-17B0; family Aurantibacillaceae; genus Aurantibacillus. Next base: position 3,662 of record CALMNJ010000308.1, read on the forward strand.
TATGTGAATGGTGGACTCGGCGGCTTTACAACCTACGGAATAGGTGGTTTTGGCGGCGGTGGCGGAACCAGCAGCTTTAATAACAGGCGTGCAGCAGGTGGCGGCGGTTACAGCGGTGGAGGTGCAGCTGAAGGGGTTACAACCGGTTTTCCTGAAGCCGGCGGCGGTGGCTCATACAATGCAGGAGTTAATCAGGTAAACACAGCAGGTATAAACCTTAGCCATGGTAAAGTAATTATTTCCGAGCTATGTAATATGGCCGCGTCAGCTGTTAGCAATCCTATTTGTATAGGTTCAGCGGTAACACTTACCACCAATGCCACCGGAACCATTTCGTGGAGCAGTGGTGGGTCAACTTCATCTATCTCGGTTTCACCTTCGGTTACCACAACCTATACTGTAACCGGTGGTGGTACAGGAACCAATGTTTGCACGGCCACCAGAGTAGTAACCGTAGTGGTTCAGCCCCTTCCTGTAATAAGTGCGGTGGTTAACCCAACGCTCATCTGTGTGGGCGGAACAGCAACTGTTTCTGCTGCAGGAGCCAGCAGCTATACATGGAGCAGCAGCTCTACAGGGTCTAACACTACCCTGAATCCATCGGTTAATACAACCTACACGGTTAGCGGCTCAAGCATTTATGGCTGTATTAATTCAAACACCTTCATGGTGAAAGTTAATACCAATACGATGGGAATAACAGCAAGCACCCCAAGTGTTTGTGCTGGCGATCCGGTTACACTGAATGCAACGGGTGTGGTTAGCTGTACATGGACAAGCGGCAGTTACTTCTTAAATCTTACCGTTAATCCTACCAACAATTCTGTTTATACGGCAAGTGGCCGCGACGCCAATTATTGTCTGCTTAGCAGTTCCGTTTCCGTTTCGGTTAAGCCAAAACCTGTGGTATTTGCGAGTGCCGATCGCAATCTGATTTGCAAAGGCGAGTCTGCCACCATTACGGCTGTTGGGGCTACTTCTTACAATTGGGGTAGCTTGGGTACAGGAAGCGTAATTGTAGTGACTTTGCCGGTAGATATTACGTATACCTACATGGTTACAGGAACTGATAGCAACGGCTGTACAGACACTGCACTTGTAAGTGTAAATGTAAACAGGTGTTTGGGTATTAACGAAAGCTCAAAACTAACCAACGTAAAGGTGATGCCAAATCCGGCGCATGATAATCTGGTTATCAGCAGCGAAAGCGATATAATATCTGAGATTACACTTTCGGATGTTACAGGCCGGGTACTTTTAGAAAAATCCCTTAACAGCAACGAAGACCGCATTAACATGTCAGAGTTTGCAAATGGTGTGTATTGGATAAAGGTGAGGAGTGGAAGCGCAAGCAATGTGATAAAGGTTGTGAAAGAATAAACGAATCGGCTACATTAAATTAAAAGCCGCTGTACGTTGCGTACAGCGGCTTTTTTATTTCATATTAAAATTGAAACAGTAGCCTGTGACAGATTAGCTACCGGGCGTTAAGCTTCAACAGCTTCATTCATATACGCCTCAATTGGCGCACAACTGCACACCAGATTGCGGTCGCCATAGGCATTATCAACACGGCCCACACTGGGCCAGAATTTGTTTTCGCGCACCCATAACAAAGGATAGGCCGCCTTCTCGCGGCTATATGGTTTATCCCAATTGTCGTTTACCACCATTTTTGAAGTATGGGGCGAGTTTTTTATCACGTTGTTTGCTTTATCAAATTTACCCTCTTCAATTTCCTTTATCTCTTTGCGGATGGTAATCATGGCCTGGCAAAAACGATCCAGTTCCGCTTTCGATTCAGACTCGGTAGGCTCCACCATTAATGTATTCACTACAGGGAAGGCTACGGTTGGGGCATGAAAACCAAAGTCCATGAGGCGTTTTGCCATATCAGCCACCTCTACGCCGCTCGCCATTTTAAATTCATTGCAGTCAAGAATCATTTCGTGCGCACAGCGGCCATTTTTGCCGGTGTAAAGTATTTTGTAATGATCCTTCAAGGTGTCCTTAATATAGTTGGCATTCAAAATGGCCATTTCGGTGGCCTGTTTCAATCCTTCGCCACCCAGCATTTTAATGTAACCGTAAGAAATAAGAAGAATCAGCGCACTGCCATAAGGAGCGGCAGAAACGGCGTTGATGCCTTTTGATCCGCTGGTGTTTAATATCGGGTGTGAGGGCAGGAACGGAACAAGTTTCTCAACCACACCAATGGGTCCCATGCCAGGCCCGCCGCCACCATGCGGAATGGCAAATGTTTTGTGAAGGTTGAGGTGACAAACATCCGCACCAATGTTCCCTGGTGAGGTTAAACCTACCTGCGCATTCATATTGGCACCATCCATATAAACCAAACCACCATTGTCGTGTATCAGTTTGGTGATATCCATGATGGATTCCTCGTACACACCGTGTGTAGAAGGATACGTTACCATCAGGCAGGACAGATTATCTTTGTTTTGTTCGGCTTTTGCCTTAAGATCAGCAACATCAATATTTCCTTTGTCGTCGCATTTTACAACTACAATGTGCATGCCTGCCATAGCGGCGCTTGCCGGGTTGGTGCCATGTGCCGAAGATGGAATGAGTGCCACATTGCGGTTGGGTTGCCCGTTGGCAATATGATAAGCACGAATTACCATGAGTCCTGCATACTCGCCCTGAGCCCCTGAATTGGGCTGAAAACTCATTTTTGCAAAACCGGTAATTTCAGAAAGATCTTTGTCCAGCTGATCAATAACGGCAGCATAGCCCTGTGCCTGACTAAGCGGCACAAATGGATGAATATGGGCAAACTCGGGCCAGGTAAGCGGCAGCAGCTCGGAGGCGGCATTGAGCTTCATGGTGCATGAGCCAAGCGAAATCATGGAGTGAACCAACGAAAGGTCTTTGTTCTCTAAACGCTTAATGTAGCGCATCATTTCGCTTTCGCTGTGATAGCTGTTAAATACCGGATGTGTAAGGTAGGCTGATTTTCTTTCGGCAAATGTGCCGGCAATTAGCGAACCGCCTGCAACTGAAGCAGCACTGGCTGATGAGTTTCCTTTTGCCTGTGCAAACACAGCGATAATATCCTGTACATCCTGCTCTTCAACGGTTTGATCAAGTGAAACACCAACATGTTTTTCGTCAATAACCCTGAAATTTATTTCTTTGGCTTCGGCAAGCGAGGATAGTTTACCAGCATCACAAGCCACCACGATGGTATCGAAATAAAGTTTTGTTTTTACATCGAAGCCAAGTTTTTTAAGCTCGGATGAAAGAGTGTTGGTCGCGGTGTGCACTTGTGAGGCAATGCCACGGATGCCATCCGGACCATGATACACGGCGTACATGCTGGCCATAATGGCAAGAAGTGCCTGAGCGGTACAAATATTGGAAGTGGCTTTATCGCGTTTAATGTGCTGTTCGCGTGTTTGAAGGGCCATGCGGAGGGCCTGGTTGCCCTGGCTGTCAACCGAAACACCAATGATACGGCCCGGGATCAAACGCTTGTAGTCTTCGCGGCAGGCAAAAAAGGCAGCATGTGGGCCGCCGTAGCCCAGTGGCACACCAAATCGTTGTGAGTTGCCAACCACGCAGTCAGCACCCCATTCGCCCGGAGGCGTGAGCAGTGCAAGAGCCAAAAGGTCGGTGGCAACGCATACTTGTATTTCTTTTGTTTTACAGCCGGCAATAAAATTTTTATAATCTGTTACCTCACCGTTAATGTCGGGGTATTGGATCAATGCGCCAAAGTATGAATCATCAAATGAATGAGTGAGCGGATCGCCTACCACCACCTGAACGCCGATGGGTGCCGAACGGGTGATGATGACATCCAGTGTTTGCGGGAATACAGTGTTGCTGACAAAGAATTTTTCGGCATTGTTTTTTATTTTGTCCTTGCTCCTGTTGCTGTGAAACATAAACACAGCTTCGGCAGCGGCAGTGGCTTCATCCAGCAGCGACGCATTGGCAATGGGCATGGCGGTAAGATCCATCACCATGGTTTGAAAATTGAGGATGGCTTCAAGCCGTCCTTGTGCAATTTCAGCCTGGTATGGCGTGTAGGCCGTGTACCAGCCCGGATTTTCGAGCACATTGCGCTGAATAACGGAAGGAAGGATGTTGTTGTAATAACCCAATCCGATGTAAGAACGGAACACCTTGTTTTTTTTGCCGAGCGCTTTCAAATGCCTCAGGTATTGGTACTCGCTCATGGCCGGCGCTACACGCAGTGGCTGTTTCAGCCTTATTTGCTGCGGTACGGTTTGGTTAATGAGCTCGTCAATGCTGGAAGCTCCTATTTTTTTAAGCATGGCGCTTATTTCATGCTGGCGTGGGCCGTTATGCCGGCTTACAAACGTGTCCTTTGTCATTGTTAAATCTCCAAAATTTTAAGCCTCTAATTTACGCAATTTTCGTCCCCGATTAATAAGCCTTTTAATTGAGCTGAATGAAATAAATCAGTTGTAATGGGTATATGATGAGCAAAGTTTTTATGAGGAGAGCCAGGGATTAACACCGGACCACTGAATTTTATGAGTCTGAATAAAAACCCAACCAGCTAATTTAATTGAGTACCCCCAGAGGCGTTTACGATTAATGATGTATATTGGTAATGTTACCAACTGCTTAAGGTATGGAGATTTTATACGGGATAGGCAGCCTCCTTTATTTTGGAGCCTGTTATTTAGTGGCGCATAAAATAGGTGAGCACAGAACCATTGGGTTTACCTGGACATTTATTATTGGGGTTGCTTTTACACCGCTTGCTGGGTACCTGGCCGCCGAATCGGCAGCGCTTAAGAAACCACGCGGCTGCCTGTATTGCGGAAATCGAGAAAACGAAGCAGAATATTGCGGGGTATGTGGCAAAAATGACAACGGAGACACTCAGCCTGTGGTGCGCGAATCGTTTGGAAGTAAACTGGCCCGGCATCTGCAATGGCCTTTTAAACGAAACTAAATAAGACCGTCTATGCAAGACGATATTTACAATCCAGAATATGTAAAAGGACTTTTTAACAGAATGAGTACGTCCTATGAACGGATGAATTATATTACCTCTTTTGGTTTTTCAATCCGCTGGCGCACACAGTTTTTGCAGCCACTTAAAATCACCAAAGAACCGGTTGAAGTAATAGACCTTCTTACAGGGATGGGCGAAACCTGGCGTGGTGTAAAAAAGCGATTCCCTGCGGCAAATATTACAGCGGTTGATTTTTCGGAAGGGATGTTAAAGTATGCCCGCAAAAAAAGTGAATTAAAATTTGGAGGAAGTATTCGTTTTCTTCAGGAAGATGTTTTAAACAACCGCCTTCCGTCCAATCATTATGATTTCGTGATATGTGCTTTTGGTTTAAAAACCTTCAGCACCGAACAAATGGCAGTGCTTGCCAATGAAACAAAACGCATTCTTAAATCAGGCGGGCAGTTTTCCTTCATTGAAGTTTCGGCGCCATCAAATTCCGTGTTAAACTTTTTTTACCGAATATATCTTGGCAGCCTGGTGCCCATACTTGGTCGTTTGTTTTTAGGAAACCCAAGAGAGTATCGAATGCTTTGGCAATACACCATGCGTTTTGGCGACTCAAAAAAAACGGAGGAGATCTTTAATGCGGCGGGACTTCAAACGCAGTACAACACGTATTTCTATGGCTGTGCCAGTGGCGTGTCGGGAACAAAAGAGCACTAATGCAGCTGTTCAATTTCGAACAAAGAGCCATTTTACTCCTTTATACAGGCCAATAAAAACGTATCCCAGAATTCCTGGTTTTGGTTTTTCCCTGTAATTAACAGTTATGGTCGAGTATTCAATCAAATGGCCCAGGCGGTTTTGTTGACCTTTCAGTAAGTCAATTTCCCCGTTAAGGCGCTCCAGTTCTTTTTCAACTTTAAGCGTTTCGTCCACGTTGGCGGCTTTTGCGAGTAGCTCAAGGTAACGCTGCCTTGCCTTTTCGGCATTTTGCAGTCGAATGTCGTTATCCCGAAACTCTGCGGTAACGTCCTGTCCGGAAATGTTTTTGTAAGTGATTTTTCCCAGGTGTTCAATTTCAGAAACGCCACTTTTCAATTGATCGGCCTTGATGCGAATCACGGCGCGCGAGGTACTCATTTCCAGAATATAACCCTGGTATCTTTTTGCCACACCGGCAAGCCGTGCTGGCAGCGAATCGGGGGCTTTAACATCCAATTCCAGCCGCGCATTATAAATCATCATTTGCCCCGGTACCGCAAAAAAAGGAGTGCTTTTGTCCTCGAACCCCCCCGAAGAAGGAGCGTTGTATGCCCATCCGGTGCTTGCACTTCGGCGCTTTGTTTCACAGGCTGTAAACGTTAATACAATGGCGAGCAGGAACAGTGGAATTGTTTTCATGAAAATAGTTTTCGTTATAACTAATATAAACAAAAACGATACATCAATTCCCCTTGGGATAAAATAGCTTTGCGGTACAGGTTCTAATAAAACAGCCCGGTATTGCTAAAAACGTTCAGGTAAGGCTTGGGCCTGCGCACCTTCTGGCCCCGGTTGTAAATAAAGGGGTTTCCGTTTTCGTCAATCATCGGCAGGTGACAGTTTTTTGTTTTGTTCCATTTGCGGGGAACATATTTCATATCGTGAATAAACTTATTCTGCATCACATTTCTCACCTGTTCAGCATCGGTGCCGATGCTTATCTGCGCGTTTTGAGAATACATGACATTGTATTTAAACTGAGCACTAAGTAATCCGTGCGACAGATGAGTATAAACACCGCCGGCAGTATCCATGTAACAGCCCCTGAAAAAATGCGGGTCGTCGCTTTCATGGCGTCTGAAATACTGCCCTGTCCACATCGTACAATTAACTGCGGCTTGCCATTTATCTTCAAACTGAAACTGAAGCAAAAACGCCGCCGTGCGAAAACGATCAAAGTAACTGTGTGCCAGGATATCATTCTCGGTAATGAGGCTGAACCGTTTTACCTCAATGCTTACAATGCCGGTAACCTGCCGTGTTTGTGCTGTGTTAAGGTATATGTTATAGGAATAGGCTACAGAACTTTCAAATCCGGTTTGATTTGAGACTGAACTGATAAACGGGTTGAAATAACTGAGTTTGTTTCCGTATCCATACAATACGCCCTGAGCCAGAATAAGCTCAGGATATTTCTTTTTTGGGCCAAGGCTTTTGAAATTAATAAATGCCCTAAACTCCGTATTGGCCTGAAAGGCTAGATAAAAATAAAAAAAATTCAGATTTAC
>CALMNJ010000309.1 GCA_937868675.1 uncultured Bacteroidota bacterium
TGGCACTCGGTTGTGGCATGGGGAAATCTTGCAGGCATCGCCGAAAAAATCCTGTTAAAGGGAGTCGCTGTTACGGTTGACGGAAAACTACTGAATCGCAGCTATCTTACAAAGGATGGCGTTAAACGTAACGTCACCGAAATTGTGGCGAATGAACTACTGGTGATGCAGAGAAAGGCAGCCTAAACGCACAACATTTAAAAACACGCAATTAAAAATTATAAACAGTATTAAAACAAATCATCATGAACTCAATTAATAAAGTACAATTAGCCGGTAACCTTGGAAACGACCCTGAAATTAAAACGTTCGAAAACGGAAATAAACTGGCTCGCTTTTCAATGGCTACCAACGAAGAATACACTACCCGTAACGGCGAAAAAGCCACCAACACGCAATGGCATTTTGTTACTGCCTGGGGTAAGATAGCCGAACGCGTTGAAACAGAACTTAAAAAAGGAAGTTTTATAAGCATTGAGGGCCGGCTGGTAAACCGGAATTATACCGACAAGAACGGACAAAAGAAATACATCACTGAAGTGGTGGCTAACGATATCGCCGTAAACCAGAAAGCGGCGTAAGCGTTGATTCAAATAAAAATGCCGGGTCATACAAATGGCCCGGCTTTTTTATTTATTGCATTTTATTCAATTATTATTTTTCGGGCTTCACCTATGCCTTCAATGGTTAAGTAATAAACGCCTTTCGACAAGTTATTAATGTACCCATTGTAATTGGTTTCCTTGCTGAGTGTAACTATTTTTATTTTTTCACCAATACTGTTAATCAGTATTACACTCGTTTCACTATCCGAATGGATTGTAAAACTGCCATTATTCGGATTGGGATATATCTGAAAATTATTTTGCTTCGCATATTGCTCAAGCCCAATACAGGCATCTACTTTCACCTGCACCGAAGCAGTGCCCGAGCAGTTATTGGCATCCGTTCCGGTTACCAGATAAATGAATGTAGTTACCAGAGTTGGTGTAATAGCAAAACTTGAAGTGCTTTGGCCTGAGCTCCAGCTATAAGTTCCTGCTCCTGTTGCAGTAATGGAGTTGCTCTCATCCTTACACATAAGGGTACGAGAAGCAGCGGCTGTAACCGTTGGATTTGGATTTACGGTTACCAGTATTGAAGCGGTTCCCGGACATGTTAAATTAACCGAGGTGGCGCTGGCCGCCACAGAATATAAAGTCGTAACTGAAGGGGTTACACTAATGCCGGCAAAGGGCAGTCCGTTACTCCAGGTATAGCTGTTGGCCCCGTTTGCCAACAAGGTTGCGCTTTGCCCACTGCAAACTACGGTTTGTCCGCTGATGCTAATATTGGGAATAAACACATTCACATCAACCGTTTGGGTACTGGAGCAGTTGTTTGCCGTACCTGTTACCGTGTAAACGGTAGCTGAAGTGGGATTTACGTTGATGCTCGGGTTGTTGCTGCCGGTGTTCCACGTATAGGTGGAGGCGCCGCCTGCCGACAATGTTACAGGATCTCCCGAACAAATAAGGTTTGCACTTGAACCAACCGTGATTGTAGGGCTGGGATTAACAACAACCACAACCTGTGCACCGGATGCACAGCCAACACTGTTACTTCCTGCTACAGAATAAGCAGAGGATGTTTGCGGGGTAATGGTGATACTCTGCCCCGAAAGGTTTCCGGGGGTCCATGTGTAGTTTATTCCACCGGTGGCATTCATGGTAATTGTATAACCGGCGCATGTGTTCGTTGACGAAGCACTGGCAGCAATGGTTGGAACCGGATTAACGTTAAGGGGATAGAGGGCTACTCCATAACAGGATCCACTGCTTACTGCTACTGTATAAACAGTACTGGCTGTTGGCGATACAACAATTTGTGTCCCGGTTGAATTGCCGGGCAGCCATGTAAAACTTGTGGCGCTTGAAGTCGCTGTTACGATATTGGGTACACCTGAGCAGGCAATGGATGGGGTACTTGATACGCTGACAGGAATTGGAACAACAGTTATGCTGGTTACCGAAGTGGTAATACCACAACCATTTTGCCCGTTTACGGTATAGGTAGAGGTAACTGACGGGGTAAACGGAATATTATTTGTAACTCCTCCGGACCACGTATAACTTACAGCGCCCGTGGCATTGAGGGTTAAAGATCCACCCAAACAAACAGACCCGGACGATGCAGCGATACTGAGTACAGGAGCTGCCGAATTCACAG
>CALMNJ010000310.1 GCA_937868675.1 uncultured Bacteroidota bacterium
ACCGGTTGGAATTCATTTAATGCCCTTATTTTTATATCTTTAAGAAAAATTACATACATGAAACCTGTATTTAAAAACCTGATTGCTTTAACGTTTTGCACCTTGTTTATTTCTGCAAACGCACAAACCGGTCCCGGCATCACCCCTATTAATGGTAAAAACAATATTTGCACAATCTTTCCTGCCCAGTCGCAAACCTTCAGCGCTTCGGGGTCGGGAAATTTTATTGGCTATAACTGGGTAGTACAGCCTGGCGCTTTGGCCAATGTTAACCCAAGCGGCTCGGTGGTAGCCGTTACATTTTTGCAGCCAGGAATTAATTATACGGTTTATTGCAATACGTTTAATTCAGTTTCAAGCAGCCAGACTGTAAACATGGTGGTGAATGTAAACGAAACGCCGCAGGTAACCTTTTCGGGTAACAATACGTTTTGTCAGGGCTCATCAACCAATGTCCAGGCCAGCCCAACAACGCTTATGGCCAGCTCAACCATTTCCTATATCTGGAATCCAATGACGGGTGTCGGTTCTCCTTTCTCCGGTAATACAGTTCTTTCGCCGAGTGTATCAACCAATTACATCATCGTGTTCTCAATTGCAAGTTGTACCAATAGTGCCACGTTTACTACTAATGTGGTGCACTGCCCTTTAGGGCTTAATGCAAATAAAGCAACGGAGTTAGCGTATGTTTCGCCAAATCCTTCGCAGGGCGAGTTTAAAATTAATAATGCAGAGCCTGATTCCAGGGTGACGGTTATTGACGGTCTTGGGCGCACAGTATCAGAAGTTTTTGTGGGAATTAATCGTGAGGCCGTGATTCGTGGTCTTGCTGCCGGCAACTATATTGTTATTGTTGGCAATCGCCGCATCAAAATTATTGTTACTGAGTAAAGTATTGCTCCGGGCTTTGAATGCTTTTCGATGCACTTTAAATAAGGTACTGAAAGCATGAAGAAACAAAGCATCTTTCTGGGCGGTATATTTTTTGTTTCGGTTTTATTTTTACCCGGCATTCTGGATCTTACCCTTGCCCCCCGTTTTGTTGTATTGGCGGTAATGCTGGTGGCACTGCTAATCGGCGTTAAAGCGAATGAATCATACAATATGGTGAGGCCGGGGCTGGTGTTTAGCTCATATAGTTTATTTGTATTAGTTTGTTTAGCTTCCATAGCATGGAGCAATACCCGGTCGGAAGCATGGTTTAGTGCAGAACGCGCACTACTGGGATTAGCTGTGTTTTTGGTGGTAGTGCATTACATGCAATCAAATGGAGTGGCCTTTTTGCAGGCACTTTGCAAGCTTTCGGTCACGATCTTTTTTTGTGGGTTTTTCATTGCATTGATACAACTTGTTAAGTTACCATCGTACGGTAAAGAAAACATGTATGCCGTAACAGGCCTTTATTCTCACAAAAACCTTTATGCCAGCTTTTTGTTTCTTCAGCTTGTGTTTATAATAGCCGGTCAAAAAATTCTGGCGGGGAAATGGCGAATTGCAGCTTTAATAAGTTTGGTGCTTGGTGTATCGGTGCTACTGATGTTAAGAACCCGGGCCGTTTACATTGGCGCATTGATAGTAACGCTTGTATATTTTGTAACTCGTTTCGCGCCTATTCAAAAACTTGCAACCTGGAAATCTCGTTTAGTAGTTACGCTGATTCTGGTTTTATTGGCAAACATTTTTTTTCTCTATCTGCTGCCGCACCTCATCCAATGGCAACTCAATGGCCGGCTTCCCGAGGGTTCACTGCTCGCTGACCGCGAACGCCTGGTGGTTTGGGATAAAACCTATCAGATTCTCGACAAAAACAAATGGTTTGGTTGCGGCGCCGGAAACTGGCAGTTTATTTTCCCCAGCGCCACGCTCAGCAATATGTGGCGCGTGGAAGACATGAATGTTACCTTTCAGCGACCACACAACGATTTTTTGTGGATACTGAGTGAAACGGGTATTGCAGGACTTAATTTGTTTTTGTTTTTCTTTCTCAGTCTGCTTATCGAAAGCTGTGTCGCCGTAAAAAAAACAGCGCTGGCAAAAGCATCGGGATTATGGCCCGCATTTTTTCCCGCGTTTATGGCCGGTTATTTCGCCATCAGCTTTTTCGATTTCCCCGCGGAGCGAGCCGAACATGTGAGCTGGATCAATATAATTGCTGGTATTAGTTTTGCTTTTGTTGCACAACAACTTCCTGAACAAAAAATGTACACACCGCTAAAGGCAGCTTTTTTCAGGCCGATATTAATTGCTGGCTTCTTGTTTGTAACAGTTACCGGCCTGCTCCGCATTAGGGGTGAGTTTTACACCAAAATCATGTATGAACAAAGGGTTGCCGGTAATTTTCGGATGGTGATAAACGCGGCGCAAAATGCAGCCAGCTTTTCCTATTGCACTGATCCCACTTCGGTGCCGCTCACATGGTACAGTGGCAATGCCAGAGCCGCTACCGGCGATTATGCAGGGGCGCTCAGCGATTTTGAAACGGCACGGAAACAGGCGCCGTTTAACCGGAATGTACTCAATGATCTTGCTTCGGCCTATTCACTTATGAAGCGCAACGATGCGGCCATACCATTGTATGAAGAGGCTGCCAGAATCAGTCCCCGGTTCGACGACCCTAAGTTAAACCTCGTTGCTATTTATCTTAATGCGGCCGATTATAAAAAGGCCCGTTACTGGCTCAATCTGTTGCTTCATGATTCGGAGCGTCGCACACGATACGAAAATTTGTTGCGCGTTAAGGAAGCAACCGGTTCACCTTGATCAACCTGTCTGAATTAATTTTTATTGAAAAGCAAAGGGCTACCAGTTGGCAGCCCTTCAAATTGGTTTAGAATTAATAATTACTGAACAATTAGCTTGCGGCAAACCGTGTTGTTATGGCCGGAAATGAAGTACAATCCTCTGGCCAGACCGCTCAGTGTGACATGGCGCCCGTTGGTGTTGTTCAATTCAACTTTTGTAACGGTTTGCCCTATTGAATTTGTTATCAAGAGTTCAGTGTTGTTGCCCGAAATCAAATTCACTTCGCCCGCCGAAGGGTTTGGGAAAACCTGAAATGAGGAATTGCCTGTAATTTCAGAAAGACCCGTGCAATCTGTTACCAGAACATTAGCTGTTGCAGTAGCGGTGCAGCCTGCGCTGCTGGTTCCTGTTACGGTATAAGCGGTGTTGGTGCCTGGGTAAACAATGGTGAGTCCCGTTGTGGAACCGGTATTCCAGGAGTAGGTGTTAGCGCCCGTGGCCGAAAGAGTAACGGCCTCGCCTGCACAAACCGAACCCGTTGCGCTGGTGGTGATGTTGATGTTTGGTTGCGCATTAACACTAATGCTGATGGTTGTATTGCGTGCCGGACAGCCTGGGTTCTGACCTCTTGCCGTGTAAATGGTGGTATTGCTTGGGGTCACAACGATCACGTTGATGTTCAAACCTCCAGGCGTCCAGGTGTAAGCGTTTGCTCCCGAAGCAGAAAGGGTTACCGAACCGCCTGCACAGATACCCGAAGCGGGATTACTGGATACTACAACCGTTGGTATGGTGCTTACCGACACAGTGATGGCTGCGGTACCGCTGCAGGTGCCGATAGTGCCAGTTACCGAATAGGTTGTGTTACTGGTAGGCGATATGGTAATGCTGCTGGCATTGGAGCCGGTGTTCCATGTGTAGGAACTTGCGCCGCTTACCGTAAGCACACCGTTATTGCCCGAACAAATGGCAGTGGGTGTTGAAACGGTTGTAAGTGTCAGGGTAGATGAGCTTCCCAGCGTATAGCTTGTTACTGCAGAACAGCCCTGTGCATTCGTTAATGTGGCTGTAAAAAATCCGGTAACGCTGGAAGTGGTGGTGCTTAGTGTTGAATTGTTTGACCAGTTGTAGGTATAAGGGCCCTGCCCTGAAATAGTAGCCGTTAGCGTGCTGGTAGTGCCTGGACAAATGCTGGCCGGCACACTTACGATACTGGCAGTGGGCGTAGTAACGGCAACGTTGGTGGTACGTGTAATGCTGCAGCCATTTGTGGAAGTTATTATGCAGGAGTAGAGTGTTGATACGGATGGTGAAACCGCAATGACACTCGAGGTTGCACCGGTAGACCAGCTGTAGGTAAGGCCAGCTGCGGCAGGACCCGGCGCAGTAACAGAAAGGTTAAGTGGTGAGCCGCCAATGCAAGTGTTCGGATTATTGGGTGCAATATTGGCGTTGGGGCCGTTGGCAACCTGAACGGTGGCGCTATGCACAGAACTTGAACCTCCGGCATTGGATGAAACCAGACTAATGGTTACGGTACCGGGTGTGTTGAAGGTAACCACCGGATTTTGCACCGTGTAAGTGGTCGCCTGCCCGCCACCGGGCCCGCCACCTGTTCTTACGGTGTATGACCATGCTGTTGGCAATCCGGTCGAAAGATCGGTAATCGTGTAAGAGCCTCCGCTGCACACCGGGGTAGGGGAGATGCTGAAGTTTGCAGTGGGAACCGTTTGGGCTTTAATGGCCTGTGATGTAATCACGAATAAAGTGACAGAAAATAAATAAGGTAAAAATTTTGCTTTCATGGTGTCTGAATAAATTATGCTCAACTGTTTAATAATCACCGCTAAGTTAGCTTAAAAGGTGCGGCACCATTACGCCTTGCGCCTGCCAATACAAATTAAGAGGTAAACCCCCTGTAATCATAGGCGAAATTACACTTCAAGTACCTGATCGTCAGCTCTTATAAAACGGATCGGCATGGTTAAAACCAACAACATTTAGTTGTAAAAGAGGTTGATACTAAAGGGACTTATTCCGGGGATTCGTTGTCCGGCAAGCGGTAAAGAATACGAGAAGCCGAGATTAAAATACTGTTTAACCGAGAAGCCAAATCCAAACAAAAAGCGCAGATCGTCTTTTTTAAAATCGGTGTAGTTTACAAAACCCGCCTCAACACGGTTTACAATAAACAAAAAGGAGCCGGTAACCTTTTGTCCAAGGCAAAAACGATTGTTGCTGTTACCTATCAGAAGGGTGGCGTTGGCTGAAAGGTAATGCTGCTCATTCCATTTTTCCTGAAACAGCAATCCGGTCGTATCAACAAAAATGGTATGAATATACTTCCTCGAAATACCCAGTTCAAGAAAATTACCGGGCGTATCAGAATCGGTTGCGGCCCTGCCCGCCGAGAATTGTAAACCAGCCAGCAAACGGTCTTTGTGAAACGTTTCAGTTACTTTCACCAGATACTGTGTTTCCAGTTTTTTGTCGAGGTTATAGTAAGTTTTTCGCCATGCAATGTTGTTGTCGTAGCTGTAAACCAGCCACGATCCCGGCGAATTGTTGTATAAACTGTCAAGGTAAGCTACCTCTTTTTCAGGAACGAGGAAACGTGGCGATGGGTCGTAATAGGTTTCCCTGTTTAGCAAACCGCTCGTAAAAACTTCGCTAACCAGGGTATCGGCATTTTTAAAGAGCACCAGGGTTCCATTTATCAGCTCAGGCCTTACGGTATCGGAATTGCTCGAATGTGGGGTATATGAAATGTGATGGTTTTTTTCGCCAAGCTGTACAGGCCAGGTCTTTTTTTTGCCGTTCTCGTCGTAATAACTGTAGCCATAATAGCGGGCCTCCTTTTTAGTGCAAAGCTTGAACTGCTCGTTCATATAAAAATAGCCATAACAATTTTTCACCTTGTTTGGGTACCAGCAATGTTTAGACGTATCTGCCACTCCCTGTGCGTAAAAGGTTTGGGTAATAAAGCAGAGGCACGCTATACTATAAAATATCGCTTTTCTCAACATGAACACTGTTCCATTGGCATGAACATTTTGTGTGAGTTGATGCACAATGAAATTTGTTTTAAACCGCCAATATAGAACAAAAACCTTAAAGTTTGCAATTCAATGGCGTATAGCCCGCCCTATTGTGGGTAATAAAGGAACGGTGCGCGTAAACGCTGGAGATAATTGAGAAATTCCCTGCGTACTAGCCTCTTTATTAAATTTGCCCTCGTAAAATGAAGTTAGGGTTGAAACATTGGCGTCTTTAAGGCCACTTGATGAAAACAGAGATGCCAAAATGGAGTCCACCGGAAAACAAAAAAAACCTGACAGCGTGGTTTTCATGGGTTTTTAGTTCAGTGGATCCGGAGAGATTTTTTCCTCCGGAAAAGTTCTCTCCTAACCAAGCGTCAACATACAAAAGCCCTCGCCGCACTCGGTTTTTTTGTTTCTGCCAACCGTTTTTGAACGCAAAGCTTTCAACGATTCTGCGTGAAGCAAAAAGTCCCGCCGAAGGCGGGACCTTATATATGCATCCGTGGATCCGGAGAGATTCGAACTCTCGTCCAAATAAGGAATAAATAAGCTTTCTACATGTTTAGTACTAACTTGGTTTTCGTTCTGAGCCAGGCGTTAATTCATACCAAACTCAGACTTAGCTGCTGATATTGTTTTACGTAACAGCATCAGTAAAACAAACTGCACATTTATGATGCTTTACACGGGGCGCAGAGCAGTATAGCTCCCCGGAAAGCAAAGGTTGCGTAATCCTGGATTAGGCAGCCATAGCGTAAGAATTCTCTTCGCCAAATAAAAGTTTTGAAAGTTCAGTTTAAAGAGCTCGTCTTACAACGCTCTACATGCTTACTTATCTAATGCGCCTACTGTCAAAACCGGTCGGACCCATTTGGGCTATTAGCACTTATAAAGTGTCAATACACCCTTTAAAGAACGGACTGTAAAGATACACAAAAAGGTTTATACAGACCTGCCATGCATCAGGATTATCGTTTATTGGGAATAACCGCGCACATCTCCTTAGCAGCTTTTGTAAACGTCGGGAGTATTAATTGAATTTAATTTAGTGGTTTGCCATATTATTTTTCACGTCGGATTAAAAAACTTCCATCAAGCATCACCTGAAACGCCCGGCATATCTGCCGGTAAATTTTATACATTTATCTCATGGAATCGTCGTTTGTGTTGCTAACTACCTTTGCCTACGCTACTGAGGCTCATTCTTTGCTCAAAAAGCTTGATGACGATGGTATTGCCTACAAGTTAATTAACGAAAGCGCAGTGCCCTTTACCCATATTTTAAGTAATACAACAAACCGTCTGGAGGTTCATGTGAGCAATGAAGACCTGCCCGACGCGCTTCAACTGCTAAATGAACTTAGCCTTGAAAAAGAAGTCGCTGCACAGGCCATGGGTGCCGGTTTTGAAAGGATAAGTGTTTTTTGTCCTGAGTGCGAATCGAACGAGGTGTACCGAAAAACAGGTGGCTTTTCCTGGTGGAAGCGCGAGCATCGTTGTCAGGAATGCGGGCACACCTGGAAGCAATGATCCGTTAAACCGCCAGGAGTTCAACGGATGTATTTTTGTGAAAGGCAGTTTCCGGAAAGAAATATGAACTTATTTAAAGAAACGCTCCCTGGTATTTTAAATAGTGCTTCTGTACGAAACCACTTTAATTATTTCTCCTTCTGTCAGCTTTATTTATCTCAGCAGCATTTGTTGTAATAGTGCAATGCCTGGGTATAAAACGGAATGCGGTTATTAAAAAAATGGAGTGTGTTTGCACTGAAGGGATAAACCGTTGAGGAATCTTACCACTCCTGTTTCCTGCAGAAGTATTACTATCTATTTCTTCCCTGCCTTTAATTCAATAAATTTGTATATGACCCAAACCGAAGAGGAAATACAGGTTAAAGTACTTGAAAGTGAAGAAAGGCAAACTATTGTGCATTGCAGTTGTGGCGACGATTATGCCTATCGCATCTGGCCAACCACCTTTTTGATAGAACACGGGAGCGGTCGCCGCGCAAGACTTATAACCGCATTCAATATTTCGTTTGCCCCCGAGTGGACGCTTAACGATGGCCGCGGCTTTACCCTTATTTTTGAGGGACTAAGCAAAGATTGTTTTATGTTCGATCTCAGGGAAATTATCCCGCAGGAGGGTGGTTTTGAAGCCCTGAATCTTGTGCGGAATAATACGGATGTGTACCGGGTTGAGTTCTAGCACCGGCAGATGCCATAAACTCAGGGAACCTGATATTCCGGATAACCGTTTCGGCCATAGTTTTTGCCTGTTCAACGAAATAGCCCAAAATCAGGAAACCGTTTTTTTAGCTTTAAGGTATAATCCTGTAAAGCGACAAACGCATCACAACATGGGTAAAAACAATATATATGTTATTCTGGTTGACGACGACCCGGTTATGCGGCGTCTGCTCAAAAAGGAGATAGTCAACAACTTTAGGGAAGGCCATATTCATGTGAGCACATACGCCAGTATTTCGGAACTGGAAGCAGCAAATTATAGCAAGGCCGATATTGCGGTTGTGGATTACAACATGGGCTATAATAGTGTGGATTTCAGGAACGGGCTTTATGTGATTGATGTGATTAAGAAGACAAATCCCGAAACCGAAGTGGTGCTCTTTACAGCAGAAGAAAATACAAGTCTGGCCGTGGAGGCTTTTGCACATGGCGCCCGCGACTACGTTGTGAAAAATTCCTTTATGTTTCATCGCCTCAACGTGTCGCTCCACCAATGCCTGAGGCTAAAGGCAATAAAACGGCGGGCCGAACAGCATAAACGGTTAGGTACAGTTACTTTGTTGGTGGCTTTGGCAATGCTATTGGCGCAAACCTTAGCCAACGGTTTTTTTCCAGGCTGGCTTAGGCTGTGGTAAGTAAAATGATAAATTAGATAATTTTAAATTGCGGGTTATGAATATTCTGATAATAGACGATGATGTGTTCGCAAAAAAAATGCTGGGGCATCACTTGCTTGACATGGGACATACGGTGACCACTGTCTCTAATGGGCAGGAAGCACTGCTGCACATTGAACGTAACAACAATATGGAGGTGATTTTACTAGACCTTTTTATGCCCCAACTCAGCGGACCCTCTTTCCTGCTTTTGCTAAGTAAGCAGACTCGCAAACCCCTGCCAAAAATTGTAATTGTTTCTGGCGCCAGGGATGGAGAAAATCTACTGAAAGATTTGGGTATTGCTTATGATTATTATTTCCACAAGCCAATTGATTTTACGCTTCTGAATAAAGCGATTGAAGAATTAGCAAAAACCGCTTAAAACAATATCAGACGAATAGCCATGAACAGTCTCAGGGTTTCCACAAAAGCAGTTGTTACGGTGAGCTCACTCATAAGTATCGCGTTGGTGGTTTTTATTGCAGTAACCGCTAATTTTTACGTTACCAAGATGTCGGAAAACAATCAGGAGCTTTACAAGGCTTACAATATATCGGAGTTGCTCAAAACATTTAAGAACAACATGACAGCTTTTGATGCGCAGCAACGTAATTATTTCTACACTGGCGATGCGGCCTTTCTGGAACAATATCAGCAAAAACAGTCCGAGGCACGCAGAGGGCTTAGCAAAATGGAAGAATACTTTCCGGGCCGGCCGCAGGAGGGTGCCTTTGAACGACTGCGCCGGCTGAGCTACAAAAAACTCCTTGAAACCAAGGGCATGAGCATGAGCAGTGAAAACGGAAATCTGTTACCTGGCAATAACAATAGCATGGACGAAATTAACCAGGCTATTGAAGAGCTTAACAGCGGCCTATCTGAAACTACTCAGGAACTTATTGCCAATAACGGAGAGTATCTGAACGTTTCTAAAAAATGGAGCTTACTCGAAACCCTTCTGGGTGTATTAGTGGCCCTCGCCGGCGTCATCATCCTGTTTCGGGATATTAATCTGCGTAACAAACTGGAGGCGGAATTACGAAACGCAAAAAAACAAGCCGAAGACAATGCCAACATGAAGGAGCAGTTTATGGCCAACATGAGTCACGAAATCAGAACGCCAATGAACGCTATTCTGGGATTCAGCGACCTGATGCGTAAAACAAAACTCAGCAGCGATCAGGAACAATACATGAAAGCAATCAGCGCCAGCAGTAGTAACCTGCTTAATATTATCAACGACATTCTTGATTTTTCGAAAATTGAAGCGGGCAAAATGCACCTCGAAAAAATCGCGTTCGAACTGGGTGATGTGGTGAATACTGTTGCCGTGATGTTTGGTGAGCGGGCACGTGAAAAGAAAATTGATCTGGAAGTACATATTGATCCGGCTATTCCGCCCCGCCTTTTTGGAGATCCAACACGGCTCACGCAAATTATGGTGAATCTGCTCAGCAACGCTGTAAAATTTACTTCACAAGGTATGGTAGGTCTTTCGTGCGAACTCAAAACAATCGAGATGGGCGTGGCTCAGCTTGTATTCAGGGTGAAAGACACCGGCATTGGAATCCCGAACGATAAAGTAAACATGATTTTTGAACGGTTTAATCAGGGTAACAGCGAAACTACACGAAAATACGGCGGTACTGGTTTAGGTCTCGCTATTGTAAAAAACCTCGTGGAGTTGCAAAACGGAACCATTTACGTAAAAAGCCGCGAGGGAAAGGGCACCGAATTTGTGGTTACCGTCAGTTACCCTGTATCATACCATGAGGGAGATGAAAATCAGGAGACAAGCCGCGAAATCCAGCGGCGCACGGGCGATAACCGCCCGGTATTATTAGTAGAAGACAATGTACTTAACCAACAACTGGCCAGGGTGTATCTGGAAGGTTTTGGATTTGTAGTTGACATTGTAGCCAATGGTGCACTGGCATTGGAAATGCTCAGGGTAAAAAAATTCGACCTTATACTTATGGACGTACAAATGCCGGTGCTTGACGGCTACGATACCACCCGTAGAATCAGAAGCGAGCTTAAACTGTTAACCCCCGTTATTGCGATGACTGCACACGTAACTGAAGGGGAAAAGGAAAAATGCCTGAACGCAGGAATGAACGATTACATTTCGAAACCATTTCGTGAGACCCAGTTGTTTGATGTAATTGACAGACAAATAGGAAACAGCCACAAACAGGAGCCTGAAAGTAAGCATGCAGCCTCCATTGCCCGCCTGCCACGCTTTGTTACGCAAATGCTGAATCTGGATGAGTTTTACAGCCTCTCGCGCGGTAGCGCCGATTTTATTGTTGAAATGGCAGAACTGTTTGATGAACAAAATCCAGTGGATATTGAAGAGCTCGAAAACGCAGTAGTGACAAATAATTTTATTGCCATCCGGGCCACTGCGCACCGCATGAAATCGTCCCTGGGTTTTATGGGCATGATTGAGCTGGCCAGACTCATGGGCGAAATGGAACTGTTGGCAGAAAAAGATCAGGATCAAAACAAAATAAACAAATTATTCATGCTGATAAAGCCGGGATGTGCAACAGCCCGTGAAGAGCTGAGTGTGCTTGTAAAACGGCTCAGCGAGGAGGTAATCAATGGAAATTAAGAAAAACATAGCGCTCAGCGACACAGGTTTTGTGTTCGACCCTTCAACCGGAAACTCATTCAGTACGAATCCGATTGGCCTCGAAATTATCCAGTATATGCGTCAGGGTTTGAGTGACGGAAAAATTCAGGAGCTGATACTAAACCGTTATGAAGTTGACAAGAATACCGTTGAAAAAGATATGGAAGACTTTATGACCATGTTGTCGAAACTTAAACTAACCGGAAGTTATGAAAAAGATTAGTGTGGCAGTTACCGGACTCAACGCCATTGATAGTCCGGGGCCAGGCATATCGGTTATCAGAGCACTGAGGGAAAGTAAAGTGTTTGATGTGCGCATAATTGGCCTATCGTACGAAACGCTTGAGCCGGGGATTTACATGCACGATCTGGTGGATAAAACCTATCAGGTGCCCCTGCCTTCAACCGGTATGGAGCTTTTGATGCAACGCCTCGCCTACATTTGCAGCCAGGAAAAAATGGATGTGATAATTCCCAACTTCGATGCTGAATTGTTTAATTATATTAAGCTTTCCGATCGCATTAAAAAGGAACTTGGCATATCAACCTTTCTTCCCGATCTGGATGCTTTTGAGGCACGGCATAAGGTAAACCTGAGCGAATATGGGAAGAAACACGGCATCAGGGTTCCGAAAAGCAAAACCATTTTTAATATCGCTGAACTTTCCACGCTGAAGCAGGAATTCGAATACCCGCTGGCAATAAAAGGTAAGTTTTACGATGCCACCATTGTTTACTCTTACGAGCAGGCAGTGGCTGCTTTCAATAAAATAGCCTCGAAATGGGGCTTGCCTATTATAGCCCAGGAATTCGTTCGGGGCGAAGAAGTAAATGTTACCGCTATTGGCGATGGTAAAGGAGCGCTGATTGGGGCGGTGCCAATGAAAAAACAATACATTACCGATAAAGGTAAGGCATGGTCGGGCATTTCCATTGATGATAACAAACTGCTCGACATGACCCGCAGGCTGATGACATCCACTAAATGGCGCGGAGGACTTGAACTCGAAATTGTGAAAACGGATGCCGAAGAGTATTATTTGCTTGAAATCAACCCCCGCTTTCCGGCATGGATATACCTGGCTGTGGGCTGCGGCCAGAACCACCCGGAAGCGTTGGTGCGCATGGCCTTGGGCGAAACGGTGAAACCTTTTACTACGTACGAAGTCGGTAAGCTTTTTGTGCGATACTCTTACGACATGATCGTGGACCTTAAAGAATTTGAAAAAATATCAACGTCAGGCGAACTCTGACTAAAAAAACTGGTTATGAAAAAGGCATTATACGAGAGGCCGGTGATACAACGATTAAATGTTGGCCTCATGAACAAATACGGTACCAAAACCGAATTCGAACCTGTTAGGGAAATTGATGGGAATTCGGTCGCATCACTTACCGGACAGTTTGGTTCACCACTGTTTGTGATCTCTGAAAAAACCATTCGCAACACTTACCGCGATGCGAATCGGGCATTTAAAACACGTTACCCCAAAGTACAGTTCGCCTGGTCATACAAAACCAATTACATCAGCGCGGTTTGCAATGTATTTCATCAGGAAGGCTCGTGGGCCGAGGTGGTTTCAGGTTTTGAATACGCCAAGGCGCTGCACAACGGTATACCTGGCAGCAAAATAATATTTAATGGCCCCGACAAAACAAAAGAAGAGCTGGAGCTCGCAATTAAAAACGATTCGTTCATACACCTTGATAACCTTGACGAGTTTTATTTACTGCGTGAAGTAAGTGCAGGCCTCAGCAAAAAGCCAAAAGTGGCTATTCGCGTCAATATGGATACCGGCATTTATCCCATGTGGGATCGCTTTGGTTTTAACTATGAAAACGGCGAAGCCATGGATGTGGTGAATAAAATTATATTGAACAGCAACATGGATCTGGTGGGCCTCCACTGCCACATAGGCACCTTTATGCTTGCCCCAAGTGCTTATTCCGTGGCCGCAGCAAAGTTGTCAGAACTTGCCCTTTCCATTAAAAAGAAACACAACAAAACAATCCAATACCTTGACCTTGGCGGAGGCTTTGCGTCGCGCAACACCCTCAAGGGTTCATACCTGCAGGGCGCCGACGCTTCACCAACCTTCGATATGTTTGCCGAAGCCATTAGTTCGTCTCTTTTCAATGCTGGCTTCAGCGAAGGCGATTTGCCGCTTCTGGTGCTTGAAACAGGCCGGGCGCTGATAGATGAGGCCGGTTATCTGTTGGGAAGCGTTATCTCCAATAAGCGTCTTTCTGACGGGCGGCGCGCTACCATTATGGATTTCGGGGTCAACATACTTTTTACTTCCTTCTGGTATAATCACAAAATAAGTCCCGCGCAGCCTTTTGGACAATACAGCGAAGACACCGTTCTTTACGGCCCGCTTTGCATGAACATTGATGTGGTACGCGAACAGATTTCTTTACCACCTCTTAAAAAGGGCGATCAGGTAGTGGTGCACACGGTTGGCGCTTATAACATGACACAATGGATGCAGTTCATTGCCATGCGTCCGGCTGTGGTGATGATTGATCTTAATAATAAAGTGCACCTTGTCCGTAAACGGGAAGGGCTTGAAACAATTGAAGGACAAGAGGTATTGCCGGGATACCTGAAAAATTGCGAACGTTGAAACAACTCTTTTCAAATAGTATTAAGGCCATTGGTGGCAGCTACAGTCAGGTGTTTTTTTCCGACAACCGCTGGCTCGCTGCCTGTCTTATGCTGGCTTCCTTCACCGATCCCTGGGCGGGTTTTAGTGGGTTGCTTGCCGTTGTGTTTGCACTTGTTGCAGCGCGGGTACTCGGATTATTTTCGGCTTACGTGCACAATGGCTGGTACACATACAATGTGTTGCTTACCGGCCTTGCTTTGGGAGCCAACTATGAACCGGGTGCCTCTTATTTTGTGATGTTATTCTTTACATCGGTTATCAGTTTTTTGGTTTCAATCTGGCTGGCCTCTTTCATGCGGCGCTTTAATCTGCCTTTCCTCAGCATTCCGTTTGTACTTTC
>CALMNJ010000311.1 GCA_937868675.1 uncultured Bacteroidota bacterium
ATCCACCCGGCTTGGAGAAAACTGTATATATAACCTTGTTATTGCTTCCAACCGAGGCTTTTGACGGATCGAACATTCTGCCTTCAGTTACTGTGCCGCCATTGCCTGACCAGGAACCATCAGGGTTTTGAGCAAAGCTCATAAGGTTAAACGGTGGATCGCCGCTGCAAAGCGAAACTGTTTGTGAGGAGGCCAGTGCTGCCGAAATAAACTTTTCGACACTGCTGGTGGCCTGCGCATAGCCAATGCATGGCCCTGAAGTAACAGTATAGGATACAATGTTTTTTCCAATGTCAGCCAATGACGGACTAAATAATCCTTCTGAATTTATGGCTATGCCGTAACCCGAAAACACACCGCCTAAGGGTGTTGCCTTGAGTTTAACCGGTTCCTCTTTGCTGCAGAAAGGTCCAGCCGGATCAATGGCAGGTGTGGCCAGTGAAAAAACTTTTACAGCCAGTGTGCTTTGATCAGGGCAAAGCCCGCTTGGCAAGGAAGAGGTACTGTAAGTGAGGATGTGAACCCCGGCTCCGGCTGCCGCAGGCAAAAAGTTGGCGCCGCTTACTCCGGGTCCGCCCCATGTTCCCAGGGTGTTGAATGGCAGCAGAGAAAGATCTACCGTCGGAGAGGTGGCACAAAGGTCAGGGATTCCACTAATGATGGTGGATGTAATAAACGCTTCAACATTGATGTTCCGTGAATGCGTTGCCGAACAGGTTGGAGTACCCGTAATGTATTGAACCGGATTAACGCCCACAGCACTTTTGTTTGGATTAAAAATGCCCGAGCTGCTAATATATGGAGTGCTCACCCAGGTTCCGGAGTTGGCAGGAGTTACTTGCAACTGAATGGTTCCGTCAGCGGTACAATAGGGGCCCTGAGCAGGAATATTGGGAACAGGTGGATTCAGCACAGAAATGGTTAAGCTTTTGCTGTCGGGACAAATTAATGGGTTAGGTACGGAATGAGTGTTATAATTTACCGTATAAATACCCGTGGCCAAACCTGTAGGACTAAATGAATAACCTCCGTTGGCAGCACTCACAACATTACTGCCCGTCCACGAACCAGTTACCGTGTTTTGTACAATGTTCATCAGATTCACCACACTGAAATGTGAACACAGATGTCCGACTGTTCCGGTAAGTGTTGCGGGTACAAACTGTGATACCTGGAATGTTGCCGTGGATGATGCGTCGCAGGTGCCAATGCCAACGGAATAAAGCACACTGTTTGTAACCGCACACAGGCTGGGAATTTGAATGCCATTTATTGAAACTCCCGGACACAGATTCCATGTTCCACCCGAAGGCGAAGCAGACAGCGCAACGGTTGGATGTGTATTGCACACCTCTGCAATAGGGTTAATGGTTGGGATAGGGGGATTGAATACCTGTACCGTAATCACAGTTGAAGCGGGGCACACCGTGGCGTAAGGTGGTGCAGGTGTTGACCAGGTATTGTACATAAGGCTGTATGTACCTGACGACAAGCCGCCCGGATTAAAGTAGTTGCTGTTTACATAGGGACCTCCGCTCCAGACACCCGCAGTGCCATTTATTACAATGTTCATCAGATTGATGGGTGCATCGCGTTCGCAGGTAAGTGTAATGCTATTAGATAGCGCTGCAGTATTGAATTGCGCAACGTGCACGGTATCCGTATTACTTACAATACATTTGCCGGCGCTTACCGAGTACTTCACCAGATTCGGACCACCAATATTGGCTGCCGAAGGTGTGAAAAGTCCGGCCTGTGTAACGGCATTGCTGCCAATTGCTGTCCAGGTTCCGCCTCCGGGCGACGCGCTAAGCGTAACAGCCGGAGAGGTGTTACACATGCGCTGCGGCATGGTGAGTGTTGGCGTGAGCGGGTTATTGATGGTAACCGCCATACTTTGAGTTGCCGAGCAAGCAAGGGCAGTGGGCGTAACGGTTACACTATATCCGATGGTAGCCATGGTTACCGAAGGTGCCAACAGGGGAGGACTGATGCTGGTGGCCTGTGCAAAAGGCGTGGCAATTCCACCATTTGTAAGGGGTGTCCAGATATAGTTGAACTGACCAGGAGTGCTTGTACCTTGTATTACAGCAGCCACGTTAAAACTTCCGCCCTGGCAAATGGTAGTAGTTGTGGGATTCACTGAAAATGTTGGGTAAGGCACAACCTGCACCGAAACAATGGCAGTACCCGGACAGTTGCCATTATTGGCAACAACCGTGTAATTACCATTTAGGCTTGGCGAAGCATTGGCAAGGATAAAATAAGGCGAGGTGTTGGTAAATGAGTTTGGCCCGGTCCAGCTGTAGGTTATCCCCGAAGTGGCATTGGCAACTGCGCTAAAGGTAAGCGTTTGCCCGGCACACACCGGCGAGTTTACAGTAGCAGTAACCGACACTACACCCGAATTAGGAGGGATAGGCCCGATGTAAATATTATAGTCCTCGGTTTCACCATAGGTTTGCTGGCCACAGGGCGGAATGTTGGGGCCAGTTGTTGCAAACGAACACCTTATACGCATCCGGTAAGTACCAGGCGGAATATTTGCTGGAACATTCATCACAAGGGTAGTAAAGGTTCCGGCAGCAGGTACTGTATTGCTTCCGCACATGTACTCTGACGGGGTACTAAAAATGTTGTCCTGATTCCAATCAACAAAAACTGCAAAGCCCTGTGAGTAAACACTGCCCGACTGAACGGCGATGCTTACGGTTTGTCCTGCATTTAGTTGCAGATAATGCTGACAGTAAAAACCATAATTGCCCGGATTACCGTTGCAACCCGAATTACAATTGTTGATGTTAGTGTTTGCACCACTCGTTTGAACGCAGTTGATGAAGTCGTTGATAAAATTACCAGCAGTGTTCGACGGACCTGGCTGATTACACTGGCCGGAGCCATAAGATACGGTACAGTATGGTGCAGCAACAGGATTAGGATTTTGCGCCACCAGTCTTATAGATAAAGCTAATGAAGTAAAAACGAGTATTTTAAAAAATAAACTCCTTTTCAATGGTAATCCGGTTTATATAACAGTTTGTCGGCAGCCTTCAGAACAAGGGCGTCTTTAAAGCCTGGCAATTGGAGATAAACATCTTCGTGTGGCTTCCTGTTTGCTTCAAAACGGGTAATATCAATAATCTCTTCATTCAGCTCAATACCGGAACTGAATTGATTGCGTTGTACAAAAAAGGATTCTGTAAAATACCACAACTCTTTCAGATACAGATAACGGTTTTCTTCTTTGAATTTTGCAAGACCTTCGGCACCACCGTGACGGGTTGCCAGATATGGAGTGAACATTTTTTCCCTTAAGGGGTTAATTTCCAGCGCCGAAACCTGACCGGAACTTTGCCCTGCAAAAAACAAGACAAACAATAAAATAATACAGGCGTATTTTCTCATGTCGCGCACCATTAGCTAAACAAATATAATATATAAACTCGGATAGTTTGTTTTGACTAAAGAACCTTTAGGACACATTCACTCAACAAACCCATGTTTTTAATAAACATGCCGGTTAATTGACAAAAGAATAACCCCAATGGGGTGTTACAAAAATGTACGGTTTAATGGCCAACCAGAATCACGCTGCCCATTTTGGAATGAATGCTTCCTGTTATATCGCGAATACTTGATTTAAACACATATGTTCCTGGTTCAAGAACATTTATACCCTTGTTGAGGTAAGTTCCATCCCAACCCTTGTTTACATCTCTTGTTGAATAAACAAGGTGTCCCCACCGGTCAAAAATCTGCATTTCAAAGCTCGAGAAATCCAGTCCATATGGCGAAAGAACCGGACCAAACAAATCATTTAGCCCATCATCGTTTGGCGTAAAGGAGTTGGGGAAAAAGATATTGAAATCGTTTTTTACCGTAATGTTCTTGATTTTTACGGCCTTGCAACCATTAAAAGATGTGGCAGTTAACTTTACCGAATATGTTCCGATGGTGGCAAATTTAAGGAGGGGGGTTACATCGTTGCTTGGCATCATCGTTTGCACGCGCCACTCATATCGGTTATCACCAAGCACCGTGCTTTGATTTATTAGTTGTGTCTCCGGACTGGCTATGCTCAGTTCGGCTGGCTCAAATTCAAAATCAGCAACCGGTGACTGTTTTACAAGTATCGTACTGTCAAGTGTAGCCTGGGTTTTGCAGCCGTTGCCCGATGTATAATTGGCTGTAACAGTGTAAACACCTGGCAAATGAAAGATATGTGAAATGGTATTACCGTTTAATTTTTGACTACCATCACCCAGATACCAATCGGTAACTCCACCAGCAGAATTGCCTCTGGGTTTCCCTTCCATAACAACTTCAAACGGTGTGCAGCCTGACGCATGTGGTGAAATCAAAACCAGATCAACCGTAGGGGTTTCGCTTACAGTAATATAAAAATCTGCCTGGTCTTTGCAGGCACCGGTTGGCAATGAGGCGGTAGAATACACCAGTTTGATCGGACTTCCTGTTGAAATACTGTTGGGGTTGAACATGCTTCCATTAACCCCGGGCCCGCTCCACTGGCCTGGGCTGTAATTTACAAAGGTGTTCAGATTCAAAGGCTCTTTACCCTGACAAACCGTGTAGGTTGGTGGTATTGCAAACGTGGCAGGAACAAAACCCTCAACCGTAAGGGTGGTTTGTGCAAAGGCAATACAGGGGCCCGACGAAATGCTGTAATTTACAATGTTACTACCTACAAGGGCATTGGCCGGACTGAAAAGCCCTTCAATATTGATACCAACGTTGTTAAGTCCCATAAATATTCCGCCAACTGGCGACACTTCAATCTTAAACGGCTCTGAGTTATTGCATACAATTGGGTGGCTGCTGATAACAGGAACTGCCAGCGAAAAAACCTTTACGGTTAGTGTATTTTGATCGGGGCAAAGCCCGCTTGGAAGCGACGAAGTGCTGTAACTGATGACGTGAGTGCCAGAACCCGTGAGCGAAGGATTGAAATAACTGCCCTGAACACCATTTCCACTCCATATTCCGGTTCCGCTCGTAGTAAGAGGTTGCAGGCTTACAGGCTGGCTATTGTCGCAAAGATTTTGTAACTGCTTGGTGATTGTGGCAGGCACAAAAGCTTCAATGCTAATGAAAAAAGACTTATGAACCGAACAGGTTGGAGTACCTGTAACATACTCCACCATATTATTTCCAATGGCACACAGGGAGGGGGTTAAAATACCCGCTGAGTTTACGTAGGAGAAACTTGTCCATGTACCCGAATTGGCTGGGGTAACACTGAGTTGAAATGGCGCGTCAACTGAGCAAAAAGGCCCCGCACTTGTAATGGAAGGAACAGGAGGATTCAATACGGAAACAGCAATGGTGCGGCTATCCGGACACATGGTAGGATTTGGTGAAGAGGTCGTTGTATAGGTGAGAACATATGTTCCGGTTGGAAGACCGGTTGGACTGAAAAGGTATCCCCCCGAATTGTTTGACACATTAGGCCCATACCAGGTACCATTCACTGTGTTTTGGGCAATGTTCAGTAGGTTTACGTTCGGGCTTGTGACGCAAAGATTCGCGACAGAACCTGAAAGCGCAGCGGTATTGAATTTTGATACGACGAACGTGGCGCTAGATGATGCCGCGCAGGTTCCTATGCCGGCAGAGTAAACAACTGTATTTGTGCCAATACTGCAAAGACTCGGTGTTTGTATGCCACCCGAAGAAACTCCGGAAGACTGACTCCAGATGCCGCCAGATGGAGAAGCACTTAGAGCGACAGTAGGATTAATGCTGCAAACCGGGTTAATGGGAACAATTACAGGCACAGGTGGATTAAATACCTGAATATTCAGTACCGTTGACGAGGGACAGACATAAGACAAATTTAAAGCTGCCGTTGTAGGTGTTGAAACGGTATTATAGGTAGCAGTGTAAACGCCGGATGCGAGGCCGGTTGGAGTGAAGAACGCATTGCCTGAAATATAAGGTCCGCCTGACCACACGCCCGTAAGTGTATTCTGAACAATGTTCATGAGGTTGATGGGAGCATCCTGCTCACAAACTAACGACAAGGTGCTGGTGAGTGCAGATGTATTGAACTTTGCCACACCAATCGTTCCCGAACTGTAGGCAATACAAGTGCTGAGAGAGATGGAATAGTTTACAATGTTTAAGCCGTTAAGTGCAAGCCCAGGGTTAAATAAACCACCAGGGGAAACGCCACCCCCTGCTGCCGACCAGGTGCCGCCTCCAGGTGTTGCACTCAGGCTTACCGCACCGGCAGTGTTACACATTGCAACAGGCAGGCTAAGTGTTGGGACTGGTGTATTGTACACAGTAACGGCTGTGGTATGAGAGGTTAAGCAGGTGAGTGCGCTGGGCCATACAAGTACACTGTAAACCGTTGTGGCAACGCTTACAGTTGGCGCAAGTGTAGGTGGCGAAATGGCAGTGGCCTGTGCGCTTGGGCTCGCTATACCAGCCGTAAGTGTTGGGGCCCAACCAAACAAATATGAAAAATTTCCCGGATTCTGAATTACAACACTGGCCGTTATACTACCTCCCTGACAAACTGTTGGTGAAGAAAGTGAGATTGAAAAGGTTGGATAGGGAACAACCTGAACCGAAACAGAAGCTACGCCCGGGCAACTGCCATTCGAGGCCACAACGTTATATGTTCCGTTTATGCTTGGTGTGGTATTGGCAAGCACAAAAGAGGAAGCTGTACTTGAAAAATTGTTTGGACCGGTCCAGGTGTAAGTAATACCCGATGTAGCCGAAGTAATGGCAGCGAAAGTAACTGATTGTCCAGCACAAACCGGTGAGTTGGCTGTGGCGGTTACGCTTACCACACCGGAGTTGGGTGGAATTGAGCCTACATAAATGTTATAATCTTCCGTTTCGCCATAGGTTAGTTGGCCACAGGGTGGAATGTTTAGACCCGAAGTTGCATACGAACAACGAATTCTCATGCGGTATGTGCCGTTGGCGATGTTACTTGGAATACTAAAGGAAAGCGTAGTGAACGTGGCGGCTGCGGGAAATCCGTTGGTAGCAGCCACGAGTTCTGAAGGTAAGTTAAAAGTATTGTCCTGATTCCAGTCCACAAAAATCGCAAAACCCTGAGCATAGGTATTGCCTGACTGAAGAGTAACAGAAATGGTTTGCCCTGGATTTACGACTAGATAATGAGCACAATAAAACACATAATTACCCGGATTGCCATTGCATCCGGAGTTACAGTTGTTGATATTTGTATTCGCCCCTGTAGTCTGAACACAATTAATAAAATCGTTTATAAAGTTGCCGCCTGTGTTTGAAGGGCCGGGTTGATTGCATTGTCCAGTAGCGTAAGAAACGGTACAGTAAGGTGCGGAGTTAGGGTTTCCGGTTTGAGCTTCGGTTTTTAGCCAAAGCAGACCCAGCAGTAAAAATATGTTTTTGGTAAAACGCAAGCGGCTTGTCAAATGTTAGAATGGCGTTCAAAACGCTATTCTTACAAATTTAATGATTTCGGGTTAAAAATCCCGATTCACCTGAGAATTACACAACCACCTTCACTCATGGATTTAATGTGTTCAATAACAGGCTGTCTTTTTAACAGAGGTCTGCTAAATTTTTCGGAAAAAGAATAATGGTTAGTGAAGCAGCACAACAGTGCCTACTTTGGAGTGTATGTTCCCCTCAAGATCTTTGATCTTTGTTTTGAAGGTATAAATGCCTTCTTTAAGAACCTGATCTCCTTTGTTCTGAAACGTGCCATCCCAGCCCTTTGTTATGTCGCGTGTATAGTAAAGGCTGTGACCCCAGCGATCAAAAATCTCCATTTCAAACGAATTAAGATCAAAACCAAATGGCGTAACCATTGGCATGAAAACATCGTTAAGGCCATCAAAATTAGGCGAGAACGTTCCGGGATAATAAATACTGAAATCGTTTTTAACGATTATTTTTTTACTTATCGAGGCTTTGCATCCACTGTAAGAGGTTGCTTTTAAGGTTACATTATAAGTGCCAGCACCGGGGAAAACAACCGATGGGTTCACTTCTGTACGCGTTCCAATGCCCTCAATAATCCATTGATAACGGTTGTTACCAAGTATTTCGCTAAGATTCCTGAACTCAACTTCCGGAGCGCTTATTGTAATTTCCGATGGTTCAAAAATGAAATCTGCTTTAGGCTGCTCACTCACTAAAACAGGCAATGTAAGTTGCGTTTGGGTGTGACAACTACCCAAAGAGTAATTAAAAACCACGCTATATGAGCCTGCAGAAGTATACGTGTGAACCAAACTGAGGCCGGGTAGCTTATCGGTGCCATCACCCAATACCCATTCGCCGCTTCCTCCGCTTCCGTTGGATGTAAAAAGAACTTCGGCGGGGACACAAGAACCGCCCGCAGCAGAGGTGATGCTTATTTCTGGCGTTTTGTCAACCCAGATACTTGTTGTTTTTGTGTCAGGGCACAAGGTTTGAGTTGGGGACGAAAAAGTATTGTAAGTGATAACATTGTATCCAATGTTTACCGCGCCCGGATTAAACATGCTGCCCGTTGTTGAACTGTTGATTGTCCAGTTTCCACCTCCGTTGCGCGAAATACTGTAAAGATTAATCGGAGCATCGTTACTGCAATAACGAAGATTTTCTTTCACAAACTCTGCCGAAACAAACTTCTCAACCGAAATGGTGGATTGCTGAAATGCCACGCAGGGGCCCTGGGTAACACTGTAACTTATAATGTTGTTCCCTATAATACCATAGGCAGGGGTAAAGAAACCAGAAGGAGAGACGGCATCATTATTTATACCTGAAAAAACACCACCACTTGGAAAAACCTGTATTTTCATACCTAAACTCTTATCGCAGAACG